>DATFJD010000062.1:0-3604 GCA_035269475.1 Halalkalibaculum sp. | reverse complement strand
ATTCTTTTTAGGCAGCAGCACTTTTTCTATTCCGGATCGTTTTGCGGCAAGCACTTTTTCCTTGATGCCACCAACAGGAAGCACAAGGCCGCGAAGGGTGATTTCACCGGTCATAGCGAGCGTCCCTTTCACTTTGCGCTGCGTAAAGATAGACGCAACGGCTGAGAAAATGGAAACGCCGGCTGATGGGCCATCCTTGGGTACTGCGCCTTTTGGTACGTGAATGTGAAGGTCCCAATACTTGAATGCCTCTTCAGGAATTCCAAGCTCATCTGCCTGTGCTCTTAAGTAAGACATGGCAAGCATAGCCGATTCTTTCATCACATCTCCCAGTTGCCCGGTGATATGAATTTTACCGGATCCTTTGGAAACGCTGGCCTCAATAAAGAGGATATCGCCTCCATATTGGGTCCAGGCAAGTCCGGTGGCTACGCCGGGAACCGTGGTTCGCTCAGCCACTTCAGAAAAGTACTTCTGTTTGCCGAGATATTCATGAATTTCATTGACACCGACGGTATGCAGCTTCTCTTTGTCGCCGCTCTTGGCAACCTTAGCCGCTACGCCCCTGCAGACGGAGCCTATCTGCCGTTCCAGCGTCCTGACACCTGACTCCCGGGTGTACTCTTCAATAATCTTATTAAGGGCCTGAGAAGTGATTTTGATCTGATCTTTCGTCAGTCCGTTTTCCTTAACCTGTTTAGGTATCAGGTGCTGTTTGGCGATTTCACTCTTTTCCTGCAGCGTATAGCCGCTGATATTGATTATTTCCATACGGTCGCGCAGTGGAGCGGGAATTGTATCCAGTGAGTTCGCCGTCGCTATAAACAGAACCCTTGAGAGGTCATATTCAATCTCCAAAAAATTATCGGCAAAACTGTCATTCTGCTCAGGGTCGAGTACCTCCAGCAGGGCAGAAGTGGGATCTCCGCGATAGTCAGAGCCCACCTTGTCAATTTCATCCAGCATCATCACAGGATTGCCTTTGCCGGATTTCTTCATGGCACGCAAGATTCGTCCCGGCAGTGCACCGATATAGGTTCTGCGGTGACCCCTTATCTCTGCCTCATCATGAATGCCGCCCAGGCTGAATCGTTCAAACTCACGATTTAATGCTCGGGCAATGGATTTGCCAAGCGAGGTTTTACCTACTCCCGGAGGTCCATAGAAGCAAAGAATGGGAGCTTTCATGTCGCTCTTCAATTTTAGCACGGCCAGGTATTCAATAATTCGCTTCTTAACTTTATCAAGGCCGTAGTGGTCCTCATCCAGCACCTTTTGTGCATTTTCAAGGTCGAGGTTGTCCTCGGAATATTCATCCCAGGGCAGGTCTAAAATCCACTCAATATAACTGTGGATAATGCCATAGTTAGGTGAGGAATTTGGAGTTCTCTCAAGCCTGTCCAGCTCTTTTTTTGCTGTTTCTCTGGCTTCATCGGGCAGGCTCTTCTCTTTGAGTCTCTTTCTAAGCTTTTCAACTTCCTGTTGCTCGCTGTCTTCGCCGAGAGCCTCCTGAATGGCCTTCATCTGCTGGCGCAGGTAAAAGTCACGCTGCTGTTCGTCAATATCCGACTTTACTTTCGTTCGGATCTCCTCACTCAGGTTTAGCACCTGGAGTTCCTTGTTGAGAAACTCCATCACTTTTTCCATGCGCTGGGAGAATTGCTGGATCTCCAGGACTTCCTGCTTGTCTGAAACGGACACATTCAGGTTGGAAGAAATGAAATTCAGCAAAAATGTCGGGCTGCTGATGTTATTAATAGCAATGGATGCCTCAGAAGGAATATTGGGAGACAGATTAACAATCTTGCTGGCTGTCTCTTTTACAGATCTGATGGAAGCATCCAGCTCAACCCCCGAAATGTTCATTTCCTGCCGGTAAGGTTTAACATCGGCTCGGAAATAGGGGTCTTTCTGGGTAAACTCTTCGACTTTGAATATGGTCTTGCCCTGAATTACAATACTCTTGCTGCCGTCCGGCATCTTAATGAGTTTAAGAATCTGGGCTACCGTCCCGACTTTATACAGATCCTTTGGATTGGGATCTTCATTGTCTTCATCTTTTTGCGTAACCACGCCAATGGTCTTGTCATCTTCGTAAGCTTCCTTGACCATTGCCAGGGAACGATCGCGACCGACTGTGATTGGCACGACGACGCCGGGGAATAACACCGTATTCTTTAAGGGCAGAATAGGCAGGTTTTCGGGTATTTCAGACTGAGAAAGTTCCTTCTCTTCTTCTTCAGACATCAGTGGAATGGCTTGTTCAAAATCATCAAGCTCATTTTCCATGTCTTCAAAGTCTGACAGGTTTTTAAACATATTGCTCATGTAATCAAATATTGGATTTACTTCCTATAGTTATTTCTACGATTTAGTGATGCAAATAAGGCACCAAGTAAAATGCTCCTACCAATTAGTCAGGGTTACTGGCAAAATAACAAATGTACCGAATAATATAAGGTACACTTGACAGGTTGGCAGGATGAAAACCGGTTAAAGATGAAACTGAAGGGCAGCGACGGCTCCTCCAACCACATCCGATGTAAGTGTGCTTGACTTTACCAGTACCTGGGTCGAGATGGAAAAATCCCAGTAGCGTGTTTCAATCCCGGTGCCGGCGCCGAAACGCAGGGGCTTGCCTGCCGCCAGCGTAGTACCGAAACGAAGTGGAAGATAGGGCAGGGGACGTGACTCAATGCCAAAGTGAGCCACGAGTTTTTTATTGGTAAATGCCGTATTGCTCAATCCCAGTGTTAAATCACTCATCAGTTTAATGCGGTTAATATCCAGCACCAGGCCGGCATTGAAGGAGGTTGGCAAAGAGACGGTGAAATTTTCATCTGACTGATTTTCAGCTTCAAAAAATGGATTCGGAATTTCTGAGGCCTCCTCAAAGAAAACCGGAACCTGTCCGGCGGAACCGATAAACTGGTTGTTAAGCGGCGACTGGTTATTGATTTGTGAAGTGGTCTTTGCCGAAGAAAGCTGTAGCGGGTCAGTTGAATAATGAACCACGCCGATATCGGTAATGGAAAGGCCGATGCGCAGCGACTTCTCAATGGGCCTGCGGTTTTCCCCGCTGTCAAGTAAGCTTACATCAGTGCCCAATGGGATGAGATAGGTGAGTCCGAAATCCACTCCTGCCCCGTATCCGGTCGGTTTCATTAAAAACCGGTTGCTTAGTTCCGCGTCGATGGCCGATTGTGCAGAACCCGAAACCAGGTAACTGTTAATCATATCCGAGTAGATTCCGGCCGAATAAAAAGTGAACTCACTTTGGTAGTCGGTAGTGTTCTGCTGGGCATCGGTAAGGTATCTGCCGCTGTAAACGGAGTTCTCATAAGTTCCTCCCAGTACAAATTTGGGAGCAATTCCAAGGAAGAGCTTATTAATTCTGGGAACGAGCCCGTTTAAGAACCGGAACTCCTGGGCAAAGCCGAAAGAAATTTCATGCAGAGCCTGGGTTTGTTTGATTAGTGTCAAATCACGTATGGAAGTGCCGTTCTGTTCCTCACTTTCAACGGAATACCAGCCTCTGCCAACTTCTATTCTGGATCCCACCCTGGTACGCAATGCCAGTGAGTATGATTTATTATCTCCGATC
>DATFJD010000061.1:0-3205 GCA_035269475.1 Halalkalibaculum sp. | reverse complement strand
ATAATATTCGTCAAGATTGAAGGTGATAACATTTTTAAAACTGAGACCCTCTTCTTTATGCAGCCTTACCAGTTCGTCATAGACCTTGGTAGGAGTTGATCCTGTTGCGAGTCCCAGCACCGTATTCTTGTCGTTTTTATTCCGCTGGCGGATTAGCGCAGCGATTTCACCGGCGACATGTTTCGATGCCGATTTTGACCCCTCAAAAATTTTAGTAGGTATCTTTTCATAGTATCTCAGTCGGGCTTCGGCATCCGGGTATTTCATGGCAGTAGAATGTTATTTGAGCTAAGGTTTATCACTATTTGCAAAAATCCGATCATTGAGGCAGGGATATTTTTCCAAAATTAACCCTGCCGGTTTCTTCCGAATCTTCTCCCATCCCGAAACCCTTTCCTGCAAGGGTTTCATTGGCCAAAACGGCAAACAGAACCGCCTCTTTGGCATCGGGATCAAAACCGATTTCTTTGAAATTACGAACCGGGCAATCCGGCAAAAGTTTGTCCAGCCACTTCATCATCAGGGGGTTATGAATACCGCCCCCGCTAACATACACATCCGGGCCGCGATCATTGGCTCCGGTTGTGGCAGCGACACTTTTTATGGCTTCTGCAATAGTTTCTGCGGAAAACCGGGTAAGTGTGGCAACCAGGTTTTCAGGTTCCGGCATGTCCATGCCGCGTTCGGCAAGGGTAGAGCGAAGCCACTGCAGGTTAAAGGCTTCCGGGCCGGTAGTACTCGGGGGCGAAAGCTCAAAAAAAGGATGCTGTTTCAGCATGGTTAGTAGGTTCTCGTCTACAATCCCCTTTTGTGCGATGCGACTCTCTTCATCATATTCCATTGAAAAGTACTCCCGGGTTGCGGCATCAATCAGGGTATTGCCCGGACCTGTATCGGTTGTAACGGGTGATTGCTTTGGGCTGTTTTTGGCCGGCAGCCAGGTAAAATTTGCAATTCCGCCGATATTCAAAAGTACCCGGTCATTGGTTTCATGGCTGAAGAGCATCCGGTCAACAAAGCTAACCATGGGAGCCCCTTCGCCTCCCGCTGCGGTATGTTTTTGCCTGAAATCACTGATTGTCAGAATTCCGGTCTTCATTGCTATATGATCGCCGTCCCCAATTTGAAGAGTTGCATTCGGCATGCCTTTTCTGCGGTGCCGGCTTTTTGGGGCATGGTAAATCGTTTGCCCGTGGCTGGCAATGCAGTCAATATCGATGGGTGTAATGCTCCATTTATCCAGAGCCTTCAAAACCAGTTCTCCATGCAACTCACCCAGGCGGGCGTTCATGATGCAGACATCCTGCAGGGCTACCTGTTCCACCGATGTTATTTTCGCAAGCAGCTTGCGGGTTTTCTTATCGTAGGGAACCGTCTCGAAACGGAGAAGATCAACGGTAGTATTCTTAGCCGAATGAGAGACTTCACATAAAGCAATATCCAGTCCATCCAGAGAAGTGCCGGACATCAGTCCGATTATCTTTTTTGAGGGCTTTGAAGCAATCCCCGTTAGTTTTTTTATAGAAGGATTCATGGAAGATACTTATCCCTTATCTAAACTTGGCCTATTATAGCAAATGAACTTCAAAATACCTTAGGCTTTCCCATGATTAATATAAGAACTTATTGAGTGGTTAAGAATATGAGTAATGAGAACTGTTAACAGATATATAGCCCTATTTCCCATCCCCCGCGATTCGTCCAGAACGCTATCCGGACTCATCGGTCCCCCTTGGAAGGGGGACGAGCTGTCCGCACGGTTCTGCGGGTAGGTCAGGGGGATGGAACATAAGGCTACAGTTTTAAATAGATTCAATATATTCAACCACTCAATGTGTAAATATAAGAATCACGTGAACTATTGAGGAAGGGTGTTTTAAACATTTACTGTATTCTGTTGCAAATACCTATTATAATGCCTTGAATTTATTCAAAACTTAAATTGGGATGGTGTGGGTTTTTCAGCAATAGATTATGCAGTTATTATAATTTACCTGGTGGGCGTCGCTTATTTAGGGATACGAATCGCAGGCAAGCAGACTTCCACTTCAGACTATTTTCTTGGCGGCCACGACATTCCCTGGTGGGCTGTACTATTCTCGGTAGTTGCAACAGAAACCAGTACGCTTACCTTTATCAGTATTCCTGCAGTAGCCTACGGGGGAAACCTGACCTTTCTTCAAATTACCTTTGGATACATCGTAGGTAGAATTCTTGTCAGTCTATTTTTCCTCCCTAAATATTACGAGGGAAACCTGTCAACCGCCTATCAATTCCTGGAGCAGCGTTTCGGCGCTTCCATGCGTAATGCCACCAGCAGTACCTTTATGATCACCCGTCTGCTGGCCGATGGGGTCCGTCTTTTTGCTACAGCCATACCCCTGGCCATTATTTTAAGGCTGGGCGGTGCCTTCACCGGCTGGAGCGACCTCGATATCTATTTGCTTTCCATTACGGCCATTTCTGTAATAACACTGATTTACACCCTGATTGGCGGCATTAAGGCCGTCGTATGGATGGATGTCATGCAGATGGGCGTGTACATCGGTGGTGCCCTTGTAGCTGCAGCTATCATGATAGCGGATCTGCCTGAGGGTTTCGCCGGTGCCATTGATATGGCTCGGGAAACCGGGAAGCTTCATATCATTGATTTTGGTTTTGATATGAACTTCCAGGAATTCATTGCCCAACCCTATACCTTCTTTACCGCCCTGATAGGGGGTGCCATCTTTTCCGTGGCATCGCATGGTACCGACCAGCTTATCGTACAGCGCTTGCTGACAACCCGTGATTTAAAAAACAGCCAGAAAGCACTGGTGTGGAGTGGTTTTGTGGTAGCCTTGCAATTTGCCCTTTTCCTGGGCATAGGGCTGCTATTATACGGCTTTTATAATGCCCAGGCACCGGCAGAACTGGGTCTGGCAACTACGGATGAAATATTTGCCAAGTTTATTGTCGAGCAGTTGCCGGTAGGTTTGTCGGGCTTGATTGTAGCCTCCCTTTTTGCAGCCGCCATGAGCAGTCTCAGTTCCTCCCTCAACTCCCTGGCTTCGGCTACCACTTTGGATCTTTATAAACCCTATTTCGGAAAGAGGAATACCGAAGAGGAGGACCTAAGAATATCACGAATCATTACCATGGTATGGGCTTTTATTCTGACAGGGTCCGCCTTTTTCTTTGCCTTTTTGCAGCTTCAGGAGGGCGA
>DATFJD010000060.1:0-4666 GCA_035269475.1 Halalkalibaculum sp. | reverse complement strand
AAGCAGAAAAATGCAATCAGCAGTTGTCTCATATTCGTAAGTAACTTATAGATTTTCCGAGGGGTTCAAGTGAGTCTATTGTCGGACAGTTTACGAAATGGTTAATGGGTAGCGAAGTTTTTAATGCTTACAATATTGAGGCTGCTTAATATTTGGACAACTAGATGTTAGATATCCTTTTTTTGTTGCTTTTAGGAAGAAAATCTATGTTCCTATAATTCACAGCGGCCAATCAAATTTATAAACAGTGCCTGTTTCTCTTTCAAGGTAGTAAGCGGTACGATTTTCAGCTGACAGCGCAAACATTTCCATGAATCCGAGTTCGTCCGGATCCAAAGATTCGATAGTGATAAGGTCAACATTCCTGCCTTCTTCAGGCACCCAGGCTATCGTCGTAGGTTGATTTTCCGGCATATTCAGCAGTATTGCCACTCCCTCTTCGGTTGTGTCCATCGCAAGGGCATACATAAACATTTGAGTGGGCCCATTGCTTCTCCCAGCCTCAATATTATGTTGTGCGATCTGGTACATTAGTCCCATCTGGCCCGGAATGTTGAGCTCCAACTCCCAGACTCGTTCACCCGAATGTGTAAACTTTTCAAGTACGCCGGTTGTCTGTTGCAGGGAGTAAATCCCATCAGAGCTGCTTCCAAGCATCACCAAGTTCTTAAAAATACCCGGATTTTCTCCTCTCGAGTAGGTTTCTGTGACTTGTTCATGATTGTATATAGTCACAAACTCATCCAGAGCATTTCCCGCATAGATTACCTCACCACCGTCAGGCTCAGTAATAGCAAAAAGTGAGCCTTCGCTGCCTCCGGTTGGTATCAGCAGTTTACCTGATGGGAGAGCCTCAACGGTAATGGGAATACTTCGCCCGGACTCGGGATTAACGGGATTTTTTGTCAGGATCACCTCATCTATCATGTCCCCATTTAGGTCGTACGTTATAAATTTGAAGCTATTGTAGTCATACAACAGGTATCGATCTCCAAGCGGCCAAAACCCTGTAATCGTCTGATATTCACCCGGACCCTGTCCAAGGCTTCCAAACGACATCTGCAGATCTCCGGTGCTGTCCACTTTGTGAATTTTATAACGTCCCGAATCAATAATATAAAGTCCGCCCGGACTGGCTTTAATAGCGGTCGGCCTGCCCAAAAACGGATTCTCTTCCACACTTAAAAACACACTAAAATCCTCTATCGAATGCTCCTGATAATATCTTTCATCATCATTCACTTCTGATGCGCAACCGATCAGTATGCTCACGACACAGAGGATTGCAAGGATTTTTAATCTACTCATAAGCATCTCTTTTAATTTACGGGGCGATTGCTTTACTGTTGTTCAAGTCACAGGGTGCAGGATTCAGAACCCGTATCTCATGTCTCATGTCTGATATCTCATATCTGATTTCACAATAAAATGGGAGAACCCGGATCCCCGCAGGGATTCCTACGGAAAAGTCCGGAATGACGTATTGCTAGAATCTTAATCCAGGCTCAAGTCTCAAATCTCAAATCTCAAGACTCAGAACTAACAACTATTCAATCACATCTCTCGCCACTTGACGTCTACTTTTTCCCAAACACCCATCATCAATATAATTAAGGCCAAACTTACGCCGAGGCCCCAGATCACAACGGTGGCCAGGTCGTTCCAGAATTCATTGGTTCCGATCAGCACCAGGGGAACAAGACCGCCGATAGTGGTCAGCGAGGTGATCATGACCGCGCGCATTTTGTTGCGATAGACCTGGACCCAGCTTCGGAGTCCATGGATACCGCGCGACCGGCAGCGCTGTTTTTCGTGGATCAGCAGAATGGAGTTGTTCACCACTACTCCCACGGCCAGTAGTGTTCCGGCAATGGCGCCCTGGTCAAAATTGATATCGTGGTATAGCGCGCCGGCCATCACCCCAAGAAAACTGAGCGGAATAGCAAGCAGGACCACCAGAGGGTCGCCCCAGCTCTCGAGCAGTGCAGACACAATCATCCAGACGCTTAAAATAGTCAACAACAAGAGAAGCAGGTAGTTTTGAACCTGTTCATCCTGCCCCCAGGAGAAAAACCCACCGCCAAATTCTATTGATGCGCCGACAGGTACCGGCACTTCATCAAGAACCGATTCGATATAGCTCGTTGCAAGACGCGAAGGTCCCAGAAAATCGACGTTAACAGTTCGCTGGTAGGATTGATCTTCGCGAATAATCTGAGACAGCGTTTTTTCGCGGGTCAGGTCGGCAATATCTTCTATGGTAAAAAAGGTACCATCACTTCGGCGCGATCGGTTCAGAAAATCTTCTTCATAATTGGTTTGAACCTGACTTAGCCCCATCAGGTAGAAACGTTCGCCATTCAGGTCTACCCTGCCACGAGTATTTGTTGGATTGGCATCGAGCTGAATGGCATCCAGAACGGCCCGGCGGTCGAGCTCTTTGAGGGATAGTTTTTCATCATTCAAATCGAGCACGTACTGAAACATGTCACTACTCCTCCACCCTGCACTATGAATATCCACCTCTTGCACCCGCGGATTTCGCATCATCCGGGCAGCAATGTCTTCGGCCAGCAGCAGGAGTTCATCATACGAAAATCCTCGCAGACTAATTCTGCGTCCAGATGAGCCACCGCCAAACCCGGTACTGAACCCGTCACCCAATCCACCGACTGAAATACCCGAATTTCCGATTTTGGTTGCAAGAAAGATGGCTTCCGAGTAGAAATTGTAGGGCTCCATCTTGTACAGATAATCCTCTTTGATATAAAACCTAAGCTGGGCACCGGAGTATTCCGACACTGTCGTCTCATAGTAGTCAAACGCATGGGCATAGGGTATCACCGTCTGCTCAAAACTCCGGGCCATCTTGTTGATCTCCTCCATCGGCGTCCCCTGCGGTGTCCGAATGCTCACGTAGATGCTCTGCTGTTCGCCACGCCCCCACGGCGTGCCAAAATACGTCTCATTGAAGAACTTGTAGGTGAGCCCGCCAATCCATGGGTCAACGTCACTTCGGTTATCGAAGTACACCTGTGTAAATTCGGGCCACGAGGTATCTTCCCAGTCCGGTTCTTCGATGGCAAAAAGGGGTATTCCAAACGCAGCGATCAGAATCACATACAACACATACCGGGCGCGATGGCGATAGTAGAAGAGGCGAACCAGCATACGATTTAGGGCACGGCTAAGACGTTTCTTGAGCTTTTTTTCAGATTTCACCCGGTCAGACGGTACCAGCCAGATCAGTGAGTACGGAATCCATGTGAGGGCCACGATTACAGATGATACCAGCGTAAAGGTCAGCGCCACGGCCAGCGGCACAAGAAACAGCTGCAGCTCTTCCATTGCGAAAAAGAGCGGTATAAAAATTCCGACCGTCGTAAGCGTACTCCCAAACACCGGCACAAATGTGTTCGGAAGCTCTTGCTTGATGTATTCGAGACGGTCGCTTCGGTTTGATGGGAGCTTTGGATTGATCTGTTCAAACACAACCACTGCGTTGTCAATAATCATCCCGAGTGCGACCGTGAGGCCGGCAAGGGTGAGCACGTTAAGAGTAAAGTTCATGAAGAAGAGAACACCCACGCTCATCATGATGGAGAAGACGACACTTCCCAAAATTACAAACGGTGCCCGCAACCGACGAATAAACAGTAGAAGGATCACAAAGACCGATAAGAGGCTGAAAAAAGACTGGTACTGCAGGTCGCCAAACTGGCGGCGGAGATCTTCGGTGGAGTCGCGCTCAAGCTGAAGCTTTACATCCGAAGGCAGAAGATTCTGAATCGCCTCCATCTCAGTGCGGATTTGCTCGCCGAGGCGGATGGCGTCGGATCCACTTTCACGCACAAAGGTCATGCTGAGGGCGGGATTTCCATTTAGCCGCTTCAGGCTCTTGACCGGGTAATCCTCGATGGTGACCTCTGCCAGTTCATCAAGCCGCACCTGCCGATTGCTTTCCGGAAGACCAATACGCATCGCACGGATATCTTCAACAGACTCAAATGAGGGGGGAATGAGCATGCTGGTCCGGGTGCCGCTTCGCTCAATAAAGCCGCTCGACTGCCAGTTCAGCTTCTGACTGATCTCCTGTAAGATATTATTCGACTCCAGCCGGTGTCGTTCAAGGCTATTGGAGTTGAACCGGACGGTCAGCGCCGGATCTTCGGCACCCTGAATTTCGATATCAGCCAGGCCGGGAAATCCGAGCAGGCGGAGGCGAATCTGCTCTTCGGCGATCCTGTAAAGCTCTCGTTTGCTGCGATCCCCGCTGATTGAGTACCCCATAAACGTCTCCTGCTCCTGCAGCTCCTGCGGTATAGACCGGTTGATACTTGGCCGACGAACCTGTGGCGGCATTTCGTCGGTGAGTCCGTAAAGATATTCCTGAAGCTCGAGGATTCGGTACTCAACAGGCGTTTCCTTTTCAAACGTGATCGTTACACGAGAGCGTCCCTCAGTGGATATCGACCTGATCTGATCCACATTTCGCAGCCGTGTCGCTACTGATTCCACCCGCCGCGTCACCTCCTGTTCCATCACCTCCGGGCTGGTCGTTCCCCAGCTATAGCTCACGGTCACTGACGGCAACCGCAAGTCAGGCGCCATCTCCAGCGGAATATTCATCCATGCCACAATCCCCACAATGGCAATGGCCATGTAG
>DATFJD010000059.1:0-2908 GCA_035269475.1 Halalkalibaculum sp. | reverse complement strand
GTACCGTCAAGCAGCGCAGCGGAGACCATATATTGCAGGCTGTGATCCGCTTCTTCCTTCGTGCGCACAATGGTTTTGTCGCCCTCCTCCCCGCCGCCTATAATATGATAGGCCACGTCAAAAATGCTGATTTCCACATCTTCAATTTCTTCTACATCAAAATCATGCTTTGAATGAAGCTCTATGATGCCTTCCAGGGATGATTGAGAGTGGATCTCGGCATTGTACTTTTTGATGATGGTATCGGTAACACGCTCGAGGTTTTCCTGCTTCCAGTCGATGGTGAACTCGCCGGCAATGGAATCCATAAAGCCTTTATTGCCTTCGAATACCGCCGGCGGACCGGTTATGCCATATTTCGCCAGGAATGCGGCATGCGTGCCTCCAAAGGCGGTGTGCGGATAAGCCATGCCTTTCCAGTGCGAAAGCTCCCCGGTGCGGGTCACCCGCAATGCGTTGAGAGCGGTTCCGGCAATGGCTATGGCGTTGGAGGCCTGATCACTGTTCAGGCCGAGTATCTTAGAGACTCCCGCAGCCACGGAATAAGACCCCTGGGTAGTGTGGTCGAAACCTTTGTCACGTACCGGGGCTTCGTCACTGAGCCGGCACTGAACCTGGTAGGCAACTGCAAGGGCGGTTAAGAAATCCTTTCCATTCCTGCCGCTGTACTCCCCGGCTGCAAGGATGGAGCCGATATTATCGCTTGGATGGCAGGTTTCACCTTTTGCAAGATAACTGTCGTTGTAATCCAGGTAGCGTACCAATCCGCTGTTGTACAGGGCGGCGCGGTCGGGAGCCGTCTTGCCGCCCCCAATAAGCGTACTCATTTCATTTCCGCCAAAATCCTCAATCATTTCGCGGATACTTTCTACAGGCTTGCCTTCAACGGCACCGATCGCGGTGCCCAGGGAATCAAGCAGCCGTATTTTAAGCTGCTCAACTGCCTGTTCAGAGATATCGCTGAAGGAGGCGTTCGTTACAAAGTCTGACAAGTCATGAACAATCATAAGCTTTCTCGCTTTTTTGATTAACTAAAGACTGCAATGGCAACACGCATGTTCTTATTATTTATCAAAATAGGTGGTCAGAACTTTTTTCATGTACTCCCTTTTTGTTTGTCTATGTGAGTAATAACACTACAAAACAGGATTATGCAATCCTGTAGAGTCGTACTCTCCAGGCGGTACACATTATAAAAATGAGTGCCGGAATAACCGCGTTTCATCTGCTGGCGGATCGCAGTCAGGGTTCTGGTTGCAAGGTTTCTTTATCCGGGGCCTGATAGGTACAGGAGTAATCCCCTTCGGCAATGTGGGAAGTGCGCCGGGCCTCATCACCCAAAATTTTTTTGAAAAATAAGGCCTCCAGCTTACATGGCAGCCTGGTCTCCTTCACGATTTCACTGAATGGACAGTTGCACTCTTTGATTGTGATCTCTTCACGCTGTTCATCGAGTTCAAACTCCGGCATAAACCCTTCCTCTTCCAGCATTTCAACAAGCGCCTGCAGCCTCTCTTTTGTTTGGTCCGGTGCAAAACGATCCATACGATTTTTGGCTTTGAGGAACCGTTCTTCCCAGAACTTTTCAAAAAAGTCTTCGATCTTGTCTTCTTCTCCCTCTTCTTTAAGGTATTGAATGAATTTCCCGGCCAGCTTTGGTTCATACGAAGGATACAGCCGGTGCCCTTTTGAAGTGAGTTCGTACTGCAGGCTTGGGCGTCCGGGGCCATCGCGCTCAAAGGTCCGTTCCGCGTAGCCATCATTTTCAAGCTGCAGAAAATGTTCCCTGAGCGTTGTTTTGGCGAGCCCGGTGTTTTCAACGGCCTCATCCAGGGTAATTATACCTTTGCTTTTAATAAGATCGAGCAGCTGCTTTTTTGAACCTTTAATCATGGATAATGTATTTATTTCGTCAGTAATAAAGCACTGAATCCATACCCGGTAGCAATTCCGGCGGTAGTCAGTTGTTTTAAGTATAATTCTCTTTCCACTGGCGGACGGGCATCCGCGCTGCCTGTGCAAAACGGTTAATGAGTCTTTCGGTTATTGCTGTGTTTAACAAGACCCTTCATTATTTGTTGAACTTACCAAGCAGCTGGCCAAATTTCAATAAAATCGGTTAATACCGTTTTAATAATTGATATTCTATCTTCGGTACTCTAACTTGAATCATCAGCCGGCAGAAAGGCCGGAAATAAGTGTTATAACAATCACTGAAGTGTTTATTTAGTATGAGAAAAAGCGATATTTCGAATGATGAGGATATCAAAGAGCTGGTCCATACTTTTTACGACAGGATTCAGCGCGACGAGCGGCTCGGCTATATTTTTAACGAGGCCGCCGGTGTTGACTGGGATAAGCACCTCCCCAGGATGGTAGACTTTTGGTCGAACCTGATATTTCAGACGAACAGGTACCGGGGACGCCCGTTCCGGCAGCACCTGCCCTTGCCTATCAAGCGCGGTGATTTTGAGCGCTGGTTTGGGATATGGTCCCGTACCGTAGATGAAATGTTTGAGGGCAAAAATGCTGACCATGCCAGGGAGATGGCTGCAAAGATAGCCTCCTCATTTAGCCTTCGGCTGGAAATGGAGGGGAAATTTGAAGAAAGTTGAATCTAAGCTGATGAGTTAACATTATGAATAATAGCAGAATTTTAATCACCGGAATCCTTGTACTGGCACTATCAATGATGGCTTTTCAATCGGTACGAGAGCAGGCACAGCCCCGAACCATGTCACTGGTGCCCATGATGCGGCTGCTTCTTGACGATATGTATACTATCGATGAAGGGCTATATACGCATAATTATTCCATGATCGAAGAAGGAGCCAAAGCCATTGCCGAGCACCCGGTAATGACCGAAGAGGACAAGAAACTGGTAAAGACCGCGCTTGAAGAAGATATG
>DATFJD010000058.1:0-11320 GCA_035269475.1 Halalkalibaculum sp. | reverse complement strand
TGAAGTGGTCTTAGGTCCTGCCGCAGCCCTTTATGGCCCGAATTCGGGTTCCGGGGTGGTAAATGTAACGACCAAGGATCCATGGGATGAATCGGGAGTGGCCATTTCTTCTCGAATCGGTACCCAGCAGCTTCGTGATTTCACCTACCGGGTAGCCGGTACAGTAAATAACAGTTTCGGCTGGAAGATTACCGGTCAGTACATGGAAGCCGTAGATTTTAAGCCGCAGCGCGAAGACAGCCTGCACTTTTACCAGCCTGCAGGCAGCAAGCCGACTTCCGCAAATACCGTTTTTGAAACGGATGTGGTAGACGACTACGATGTGGGAGCAACCAAGGTGAACGGATCGCTCTATTATAAAATGGGAGACTGGATGCTGACCGGTACCTATGGATGGTCATCAACCGATCAGTTTTCTCTGACTTCTAACGGAAGGAACAGGATTGAAGACTGGGAAGTTGACTATCAAACCCTGCAGCTCAGCAGCAGCAACTGGTATGCCCAGGTATCCCGAACCGGAAACAAAGCAGGCAGTTACCAGCTGAACCAGGTGGTACCCACTGTACAGGCACTGTATAATTCTGGCGTTCCTGCCAGCCAGTTTGATATCGAGGCAATCCGCGAAAGCCTGGCTTTTATTGATGACACTGAAATCTACGATTCCGAACTTCAGTACAATAATACGTTTGGTGGCCTGAACCTGGTCACGGGTATTCAATACCGAAATTTTCTGCCCGAATCGAAGGGAACCTACCTGGAAGACGGTCAGGGCCAGGATATCAGCCGCGAACTGATAGGCGGTTATGCGCAGCTTGATTACGACTTGATTCCTAACACGCTGAGTGCTGTAGCAGCTGCACGCTTAGATGAGAACAGCGATTATGACGCGCAGTTCAGTCCGAAAGGATCCCTGGTATTTACAGCAACGCCCGGCCACAACATCAGGGCAACCTATAACCGGGCTTATACCTCACCGTCCATCATTCAGAGTCACGCGTTCATTCCGGTGGATCTGAGTGCCGTTTTCCCGGGATATGCCCTGCTTATCAAGGGTAATACCGAAGGGTATGAGATACGAGACGGTTCAGGCAATGTAGTCAATACCATCGCACCGACTTCACCCGAAGAGGTTAATTCCATGGAGTTGGGTTATAAAGGGGCATTCGGCGAAAAGCTGTTTGTAGATATCGTAGGATATTATTCCTGGTACAAAAACTTTATCGGGGCTTCGGCTATTGCGGATGGTATCCAGACCAGGGCTTTTCAGAACGGAAGTGAAGTGCTGGCGCCCGGAAGCACCAATACCCTGGTACAAACCTTTATCAATTTCGGTGAGGCGGAAGTTCAGGGCTTTGATATTGGTTTGAATTACTATTTCAATGACCGATACAGCATTTCAGGCAGTTTTTCCACCATCAAGCTGGCTGATTTTACCAATGAAACAACCAATACCACACTTCCACTGAATACGCCCCCGATTAAGATCAAAGGCGGATTGACGGCAAAAGATATCTTTGAAAGCGAAACCATCCGTGCGCCTTATCTGAAACTTAACGGTCGCTGGCAGGACAGTTACCAGTATTCCTCGGGATACTGGAATTCAAACGTACTGCTGGATGATGACGGCGATTTATCAAACAAAGAAGAGCTGCCTTCAAAGTTTGAGCTGGACCTTTCCACAGGATTCAATATTTCTGATACAGGCCTCGCCCTTCAGGGAAGCGTGACTAATATATTTGATACAGAAAATGTAGACCTGCTGGGTACTGCTCCCATCGGGCGTATGTTCTGGCTATCGGTCAAGTATCAGTTTAACGGATTCCGCTTCTGATCTTACCGTAATTAGCTAATGTTCCAAGCCTGCTTCCCATTCGGAGGCAGGCTTTTTTATTTTTTTCCGCATATTTTTACGGAACGACGGATAATTTATACAGATCGAACCGCCGGTTCGATCATAAAATCCGTTTCACTCCGCGAAAATCCGCGGCTAAACATGGTTTTATCTGTGTCAATCTGTGGCATGAGAAAATTTTGTTTTGAAACGATCAATGAGAATGATCATTGAAACACCTATCTTTTGTGCGGTTCAAACTCTAAATCAGATTTGTTGTGAAAACCTCCGCAAAATATATCGCCGACCGCATTCGCCTGATGATTGCTACCAAGCAATTTCAGGTTGGGGAGGTACTGCCGTCTACCCGCCAGCTGGGCCAGCAGCTTGAAACGAGTTTCCATACTGTGCGCAAGGCCTATCATATTCTGGCAGATGAGGGACTGGTACACAGCGAGAAGGGCCGGGGATTCATTGTGGAGCGTCAGACTACCACGCTGGATAAATCCGACCGTCTGGAAATAGGCGCTGAAAAGATGCGCAAGCTCTTGGAAGAGTTGATCGGCTACGGACTGGATGAATCGGAACTGGACGAACTGTTCCAGGAGCAGCTCAGCTTTATGGATTGGCCCGATCGTATTGAAAGCTGTGCCAGCATTGGCGAGACCAACGAGTTGGGGAAAATGCTCGCTGATGCTATTCGAAAGGATGTCGGCGTTAGAAGTACGGTGCTGAATGTGAACCAATACAACAAGACCGTGGGTTACGATGCCTTGTTCGTACCTATACAGCTGATCAATAAGTTCCGGGATTTTGCCGAGACGGGCCGGCTCTTGCCGGTGGTTTACGGCTTTAATCCCGATACGCTGCTCTCTATCGTCGACCGGGCGGCCATAGAGACCATAGGATTGGTAGCCGCAGAGGAAAAAACGATTCCTAAAATCATCAACAGCCTTAAAATGAATATTAGTTTTGAGGGTTCGTTTGTTGCGGGTGTTTCCTATGGAAAATCACTGCCGCTGTTCGTGCGCGATACCGACCTGATTCTCTATACTACCGAAAGTGAAAAGCTGGTTGAGAGTAAAATTCCGGAACGCAGAAGGATCAAACTCGAGTACCAGATATCGGAAAAGAGTGCGGCGACCATACGAGCAGAGCTTTGGGATCAGTAGCGAGAAGTGAGAAGTGAGAAGTGAGAAGTGAGAAGCAAGAAGCAAGAGGTGAGAAGCGAGAAGCAAGAAGCAAGAGGTGAGAAGCAAGAAGCAAGAAGTGAGAAGTGAGAAGCAAGAAGTGAGAAGTGAGAAGTGAGAAGTGAGAGGCGAGAAGTGAAAAGTGAGAGGCGAGAAGTGAAAAGGCAGAATTAAGAATTTAAAATTAAGAATTGGCCATGCGTCCATATATACTGGCGGAAAGCAACTGGAAAGATATTAAGGAACAAGAAGTGGAGCTTGCGGTTTTGCCTTGGGGAGCAACGGAGGCGCATAATTATCACCTGCCCTATGCCACCGATAATATTGAGGGTGAAGCCATAGCTGCAGAAGCCGGCCGTTTGGCTTGGGAGGCGGGAGCAAAGATCATTATTTTACCTGTGATTCCATTCGGCGTAAACACCGGACAGACAGATATCAAACTGGATATCAATATGCATCCCAGTACACAGGCTGCGGTATTGAACGACATTGTCGAAGTGCTGGACCGTCAGAATATTCACAAGTTATTGATTCTCAACAGTCATGGCGGAAACAATTTTAAGCCCATGGTACGTGAACTGGGAGTAAAGTATCCTGCGATGTTTATCGCTTTCTGCAACTGGTTTCAGGCACTTGATAGGAAAGAGTTTTTTGAAATAACCGACGGAGATCATGCCGAAGAAATGGAGACCAGCCTGGTGATGCATCTGCGTCCGGATTTGGTGAGGCCTTTAGAGGAAGCCGGTGACGGCGCGTCAAAAAAGTTCAGGATTGAGGCTATGAATGAAAATTGGGTGTGGGCCGAAAGAAAATGGTCGAAGGTGACCAAAGACACCGGCGTAGGCGATCCACGAAAGGCAACGGCACAAAAAGGGAAAGCTTATTTTGAAGCAGTAACCAAAAAGATCAGTAATCTTTTTATAGACCTGGCAAATGCGGATCTTGATGATATGTATCGATAGGAATTAAAAATTAAGAATTAAAAATTGATTTGAAGGATTACTTTTGACTTTAAACCTGAAATAGACCAGCGTCCTGTAACCTGTAACCTGTAACCTGTAACCTGTAACCTGTAACCTGTAACCTGTAACCTGTAACCTGTAACCAATTGACGGATAAGAAGGTAAAAAAACTCATCAAGAGGGCGATTGAAGCCGTTGAGGATGAGATTGAAACGGTTCGTGAAAAGCCGGCACACGATGTATTATTTCAAGGCAAACGAAAGGAGCACCATCCGCCGGGCGTATTCTATTACGAGTTTGAATCACAGAATACCTCGCTGCGATTTGCCGAGGTGATTCGCGGGGAGATGGAAGACTATGAGAAAGAACTTGAACTCTATCCGGTTGAAGTCAGTGACAAAAAAGTGGTGCTGCACTTCCCTCACAATTTCGGCAATGAACTTCCAAAGGTCAGCCTTGAATGGGAAAATGATTTTGTATTGAGAAAACTGCACCGCGAGCTTGAAAAACTGCTCGATAAAGATGAAGAGCCCGCACGGGAACGCATCGGCCGCCTTTTTGATCCCGAACCCAAGAAAGATCACAGTGACATTGAAACGAGAGTTCTCGACGACAGCCGGAGGAACGAGGCCCAGCATGAAGCCCTGATCAAGGCACTTCAGAACCGGGTGCTTTATGTTTGGGGGCCGCCCGGCACCGGTAAGACATCCACTCTTGGTTTTATGATGGCCAACTACCTGGTGAAGGGGAAACGAGTTCTCTTTGCCTCCAATACCAACAGGGCGGTGGATGTCGGACTATTAAGCGCGCTGGAAGCCCTCACGGCTGTGGAGAAAGAGCACCTTGAAAAGAAAGCTACCCGTTTCGGTGAGATTGCATTAGACAGCGAAAGGCTTGAGGAAGTACTGTTTGAAAAGCAGATCAAGGAGCGTGAGGAAGAACAAAAAAATAAGGCCGCAAAACTTTCGAACCTGCTGGACAAATACCAGAAGCTGCAGAAAGAGATTGACAACCTCATGGAACATGGCGAAGAGGTGCCTGAGGTGCTGGATGAAGAGATCAACCGGCTGGGTGAACAGCTGGACGAGCACGGGGGAGAGGCTGCCGCGGAAGAGAAAATTGAGCGAATGCTTACCGTCAATGAGCGATTTGAATTGGAAAGACGGGAACTGGTTGCTACCACCCTGGCAAAAGTGTGCACATCTGATCTTTTCGACGGTCAGGAATTTGACGCGGTGGTTATTGATGAAGCATCCATGGCCAATCTGCCTTACCTGATGGTACTGGCCGCCAAAGCGAAAGATCATATTGTGGCAGTCGGCGACCCCATGCAGCTGCCGCCGATCGCCCTGACGGGAGACGCCGCATCCAGGGATTTTTTAGAGAAAGATATTTTTACTTTCGCTTCTAAATCAGAGACTACAGAAGACCTGTTTAGCTGGCACGATTTCAACCGTCCGGTTACGACTTTTTTTGACGTGCAGTACCGTTTGAATAAGGATCTTGCGGATGTGCTGAGTTCGGTATTTTATGAAGACCGGCTGAAGACTATCGATCTTGAAAAGCAGGAACAGGGCTTTCCCCAACCGGAGGGCACCAAACCCAATCCGACGGTCAATGTCATTGATACCCAAAGGTACGGCCCGGTTTTAACGCAAAAGGACGAGGGACGGGGATTCAGCCCGGTCAATGAAGTCCACCTGTTTCTTCTCGTCAAAATCGTCAAAAAGCTTGTTCTGAAAAATCATGTGCCGGTGGATGAGATAGGCATTATTGTACCCTTTCGCAGTACCGTATATGATATTCGCCAGGAGCTCTACCGGGAAGGGTTTGAACAAGTGGAGGTGGGAACCATACACACCTTCCAGGGACGTGAAAAGCAGGTTATTATCTTTGATACCGTAATGAGCGGGGAGATGCAGTACGGCAACAAGCGCCATTATTCGGTCCGGCCTTTTGATGAAGATAAGAACGGCCTGGCGGTGCCGCGTTTACTGAATGTCGCACTTTCACGCAGCAAAGAGCGGTTGGTTATTCTTGCGGATATGGATCATGTAAATAAAATGTATGCCGATAAGTATTTGGGACAGCTGCTGAGGAGGTTCAGTGAACAGTGATCAGGTTACAGGATGCAAGATGCAGGATGCAGGATGTATGATGTAGGATGTAGGATGTAGGATGTAGGATGTAGGATGTAGGATGCAAGAGGCAGGTTACATGTTTCGGGATGCAAGGGCAGGATACTTGAGAGTCAAGTCTAAGCCGGCGAGAGGAGCAGTATTTTAAAAATCATCTTCTTCGTATCTTGCGGCAAGGCGCTTCTCTTTTACCCGTTCTAAGCCATCCAGCTGCTTTTCGTCCAGGGCGGCGACGGTCATTTCTCTCTTGCCCAGCGCCCCGCGGGTCTTCGCCAGTTTCCAGCCGGCCCATGCCATGGCTCCCTTTGCTTTGGATGCCGAAGAATAGGTGGTTAAAATGACTTCGGGAGAACTGAGGGATTTGAGTCTACGGAAGGCTTCTCCTGTCCAGAGCTCTTCATTTACGCCGGGTGAAAAAGCATCGTGGAAAATAAAATCAGCATGAATATTGTCGAGGGGAAAATCGCTGAACAAGCCGTAAAAAACAGTAACCTTAAGCCTATCATTTAATTCAAAATGATTGAGGCCCTCTTCAAGACGGCTGAAAATGGTTGTCAGGCAAGCAGCTGAATCCGGATTTGAGAGATGGTCCCCAAAGTTAAAAGCGGCTGCAGTTTCCGGGCTGATAGGATACGCTTCAACGGAATAGTAGTGTACCCTGATTGCGCTATCCGAGTTCTGCATGGCATCCAGCAGCAGCAATAGATTCAGGCCGGTTCCGAAGCCTACTTCAAGAATGGTTAGCTCTTCTTTCGCCTTCAATGCCTTATACAGGCCGTTGACTTCAAAAAAATTGTGTTTGCTTTCGGCAACGGCACCGTTAGGGTTATGGTAATGCTGTTCAAAACGATTGGAAAAGAGTGTATGGGAGCCGTCTTTCGTGGTCTTGAGTTCCGGCTTGTCCCCATCACCCGAATCTTTATCAGTCATGTGAGATGGAAACATTTCCATATTTACAGGTCAGCGTAATCGGAATTCCGCCACCGTTTAGAGTGCCCGATATGCCGGTGTCAGACTTCTTGCCCTCAAACTGAAATCCCTCGTCCAGGCTCACCATATTTCCTTTTGCCTTTAGATTGGCAGAGAGATTCTGCGGAATAACGAGGGAGATATTTCCGGCTGAGGTGACAAAATTCAATGGGCCGCCGGCTGAAAGAATATCGGCCGATATATTTCCGCCGGATGTTTTGGCATCAACCTGGCCTGAAAAGCGGCTAAGGTCAATATGCCCGCCCCCGGTATTTGCAGAAAGGTTGGCATCGGCATTGCTTACTTTGATGTGTCCGCCCGATGTTTTTAACATGGCGGTACCGTTCAGCCTGTCGCAGGTAATATGCCCGCCGCTGCTTTCAGCCTCCGTGGTTCCGGAAATGGCATCAAGCACTATGTGTCCGCCGGAAGTAAACAGCCTATTCTCGCCATCAAGGTTATTTGCATTGATATGGCCACCGCTGGTAGAGGCATCCAGCTTCATGTTTTTGGGCATTTTCAGGGTGGCTTCAAGATTCACCCTGTCAGAAAAACCACTTTGATTACCGGGATTTATCTCAAAAGTAGCTGCCTCGGCATCTGTACGGCTGAGGATATTCAGGTTTTCACGAATCTCTTTGGCCGATTCCACATTGCCTGTTGCCCGAATGGTCAGCTCTCCTTCAGCAGTCTCTGCACCTACAATATTCAAATTCCCAAAGCCCATATTGAGATTAAATGCCTTGAGCTCTCCGAGGGGAAAAGACTTTCTGTAGACAAAGACACCCGGACTGGTTTCGGTCCAGTTTGACTCTTCCACATCATAGTCTTTATTGATAAAAATCTTTTTGTTCTGAAGCTGAACCTTATATTCGGCTTTCTCAATATTTTGCAGCTTTTCCTCGACCATGCGGAGCGACTTCTCGACAGACTCCTGTTCTGCTTCGGTATTTATCCGCTTCTCGATGAGTTTATCGAGATTCTTCAGTTCAAACTCAAGCTGCTCCAGGTTTTCAAGATTCTTCAGGTCACGGAGGTTTTCGAGATTTTTGAGATTTTCAAGGTTCTGCAGATCAATAACGATCGCTGAAGGCAGGGACGGCTCTGCTATCGGGTTAGACGGTGATTCCGGTGCCCGGGGTTCATCAGGGCTGCTTTTCTGATTGCCGGTCAAATAGATGGCAATGGCGACAAATGCGAGTCCCGCCAAGACAATTTCCCAGGATCTGCTTCTTTTGCTCATAAATCTATTACTATATAGTTTCTATGTTGTAAGCCTTTGTCTGATTGAATACGTAAGAGTAAAGTAAATGTTACGAAATGAAACAAAGAAGGTGATTAATTTTACGTACTTTAAATAATCCCGCGAAGGGATGCCTTCGGCAAAAATAAAAGAGCATAAATCATTGGTTCTGTATCATGGAATTAAGTCAAATACAAAATCTCAGTGAAGAATTCCAACCGGATATGGTTGGCATTCGGCGTCATTTACACCGGAATCCGGAACTGAGTTACCGGGAATTTGAAACGACGGAATATATTATTGAACGGCTGAAAGAGCTGGATATTTCTATTGACCGGCCGCTTAAAACCGGCTGTATAGGCGTTCTGGAAGGCGGGAGGAAATCTGATCGTGTGATTGCGCTACGGGCGGATATTGACGCTCTGGCCATTCAGGAAGAAGGAGAGCATAAAGAAGATTTTTTATCACAAAATCCCGGTATTGCACACTGCTGCGGCCATGACGGACATACTGCTAACCTGCTGGGCACTGCCAAAATATTGTCCGGCCTGCGCAGTGAAATTGAAGGCACAGTTCTGCTGATTTTTCAGCCCGGTGAAGAAAAACTTCCCGGCGGCGGCCGCATGCTATGCGAAACCGGGTACCTGCAGGATAAGGGAGTAGATGTAATATACGGCTTGCACACCAGTCCGGATTACAAACCCGGAACCATTGCTACCCGAAAAGGTCCATTAATGGCCAGGCCGGATGAATTCAAAATTGAAATTAGAGGAACGGGCGGACACGCAGCTTCCCCCCACTTAACCGTAGACCCAATAGTATTGGCTGCCCGGATTGTGAATGACATTCAAACGATTGTCAGCCGGGGTATCAACCCGACAGAACCGGCCGTGGTGACCGTGGGGAAAATCACCGGTGGAACCACCCATAACATCATTCCGGGCAAGGTAGAGATGCTGGGAACGGTTCGCACATTTTCGCAGGAAACCGCCGATATTATCAAGAATAAAATTGAAGCAATTGTAAAAGGAGTGACGGAATCTGCCGGAGCGGCATACAGTTTTGATTTTGATTACGGGTACCCCGCGGTAATAAATACCGACTGGTCAACCGAGGTTGTGATGGAAACGGCTAAAGAACTCTTAGGAAATGACTCTGTAGTTGTCAGGGAGGATCCCATCATGGCAGGAGAGGATTTTGCCTTTTATCAGCAGCATTTTCCGGGCACCTTCTTTTTCCTGGGAAGCGGGAGTGAGGTTTCGGGTTCAACCTACTCCTGGCATCACCCGCAGTATAATATAGATGAGGAGTGCTTTAAAACCGGATCCGCTTTAATGGCCTCACTTGTGTTTCAGCCCATACAGATATAGCAGTACCCGGTTTTTACCGGACTAACAGATAAAAATCGCCTGTTCAAGTTATGGTTCCCAATTTTCAATATTCCTACTGGGAGAAAGAGTCCTTCCTGAAGCCTTATGACCTTATCATCATAGGCGCAGGCATTGTGGGACTGTCTACCGCTCTTTTTGCTAAACGAAGCCATCCTTCAGCACGCCTTTTGATACTGGATAAGGGCTTTATGCCGGAGGGGGCAAGCACCCGGAATGCGGGTTTTGCTTGTGTAGGTTCAATTACGGAATATATTGCGGACCTTGAAAAAGAATCAGAAGACGGTGTAAGACGAAGGATTGTCAACCGCTATGAAGGCCTGAATTTGCTTAAGGAAACGCTGGGAGAAAAAAATATCGGATATGAAGCCTGCGGGGGGTATGAGCTATTTAAAGACGAGAAGAAATTTGAGGAAGCTTCTGAAGGTATCCCGAAGTTTAACGAGTGGATGACAGACCTGACCGGGGAAGAGAAGGTATACAGTGCCGGGCAGTTAAATGGATATAAGGTCATTCATAATCGACTGGAAGGCGCACTGCATCCAGGCAAAATGATGCAGCGGCTTCTGGAACTGGTACGTTTGCAGGATATTGAGGTTAAGTGGAATTCCAGAGTTGAAAGGGTTGAAGAAGACGGTTCGGTATTCCTGGATAAAGAGATACGTCTGAAGGCTGATAAGGTTCTGATAGCCGCTAACGGGTTTGTGAAAAAATTGCTTCCTGATATTCCCGTCGAGCCGGCCAGGGGTTATGTATTCGTGACCGATAAATTAGATAACATGCCCTGGAAAGGTACTTTTCATCACAACCGGGGATATATCTATTTCCGTAATGTCGGAAGCCGCCTGCTGATCGGCGGCGCCCGAAATATTGCCGCTTTACAGGAAGCCACGGATCTTTTTGGGGTAAATGAAAAGATTAAAAACCACTTGATCCGGTTTTCGAAGGAGGTTCTTGGGCTGGGTGAGACATGGCAGATAGAATACGAATGGTCGGGAATTATGGGCTTCACAGAAACCAAGACACCGGTTCTAAAGCGCCTTGATGAACACCGTTATGTAGCAGCCGGCCTGAGCGGGATGGGGGTTGCAATCGGTACCAAAATTGGGAAGATGGCTTCTGCAATGGTTATCGAGAATTAGCCTGCCATACTTTTGTTGCCATTCTGAATTGATGTAACCGGATAATGAACTACAACCCTGTAGTTCTCGTACTCAAGCCATTCTGATATCACGGTTTTAATCGGTTGTTTAAAATACAAAGGCAACTTGTATGTCCTGAAAGATAAATCCCGGCATTTACCTGCAGTCTATCTCATTGTTTAGTTGTATTACAATACCTGTATTGTCGGGTTAAGTTATTGTAAAAACTAGGTCTAAATAGCGAATAGTATTTGACCTTGAAATCACAAACTATTTAATTGAGGCATTAAATCTTCATTTCAAAAAATCAAAGTCTATGTCTGAAGAAAATAATAAGCCGGGAGCTTCAGAACAGAACGACAAAAGTTGGGAGCAGGAGAATCCAGATATAGTCAGTGAAATTTCCATTGAAGAATTTCAGCCCAAGGGCACTCTGACGCTTACCCTTCTCTATTTT
>DATFJD010000057.1:0-2234 GCA_035269475.1 Halalkalibaculum sp. | reverse complement strand
ACGGGTTCCATGAGCCGAACCGATCGTATTGCAAAGTACAATCAGCTGCTGAGAATTGAAGAGCAGCTGGGTCCCAATGCCATTTTTCCCGGCAAAGACGCTTTCGGCATTTAATATCATGGAACACAGATGGCACGAATTATGAAGGCCTTCGCAGGTTAAATAATTTTTCAATCTGTGTTAATCTGCATTCTCCGCCAATTCCGTGTTTCGTTTCTCTATTTAGTTATGCGCACCACATCAACCCGACTTCAAAATTTTCGTAATCATGTAGATACCCAGGTTGAGTGGGCACCTCATATGAATGTTATCATCGGTCCCAACGGGGCCGGCAAAACGAATCTGATCGATGCCATTCATTATTTGTGCATGACCCGCAGCTTTATCTCAACCAGCGATATTTACGTGGTGAATCAGGATGCCACGTTCTTCATGATCAAGGGACATTTTGAAGGGAATATCCGGGCCAGTTTTGATGTGGGCTGTTCTTACTCGCGCGGTGAAGGAAAAAAAATATTTGTTAATGAAAGCCCGCTCGACCGGCTTTCAGACCTTATCGGAATGGTGCCGGTGGTGGTGCTGGCGCCCCAGGATAAGAAGCTGACCAGCGAGGGGCCTGCCGAGCGGCGGTCGTTTATCGATTCTTTTATCAGCCAGATTTCCCCGCGTTATCTCAAAGACCTGTTGGACTTCAGAAAGGCCCGGAAACAGCGCAACAAGCTGCTGCAGGAGTTCCATGGCAGTCGGGAAGTAATGCTGGCCTACCTGGAACCCTGGAACGTTCAGCTGGTGGAGTATGGGTCACGAATTGTAGCCAAACGAACGGAGGTGCTGAACCAGTTCCGGGATTACCTGGCCAAGGAGTATGAGCTCATCTCCGGGATGCGCCACAAGCCGCACCTCGAATACCAGACTTTTTGCGAGCCCTCAGAAGATGTCAAGGTAGTACAGGATCGTTACCGGGAAGAGCTTGAAAAAGCACTGGATAATGAACTGGAACGCGAAATAACGACGGTAGGGCCTCACCGCGATGAAATTGTGTTTTATCTCGATGATTTTGAACTGCGCAAGTTCGGTTCCCAGGGCCAGCACCGGCTCTTCGCTCTGGCCCTGAAGCTGGCGCAGCTGTTTTACTTTTCGGATGAGCTGGATGACCTGCCGATTTTCCTGCTAGACGATGTTTTCGGGGATCTGGATGCCCAGCGAACCGATGTTTTGCTGAATGCCCTGATAGAACATGCGGGACAGACTTTCATTACGTCTGCAAATCCGATACCTTTTGATGACTATGTAACGTTTGATGGAACAAAGAATCGAAAGTATCGCGTGGACCAGGGCAAAGTTGAAATGCTATAGTTTCGATGTTTTTAATAGATTAAAAGAAGAGTCAACACCTGTTTAGATACATGTCTCGCTTTAGAACAAATACACCGAAACCGCTCAAGGAGCTCGTTAAAGATTTCCTGGATGACGTACCCTACAGGAAGCGGCTGAAGCGCGGGATGATCTTGTCGCTTTGGGATGAGGCCGTGGGTGAAAAAATTGCCGAACAGACCGAGAACCTGCGCTTCGCCAAAGACAAGCTTATCCTGAATGTGAAAAATCCGGCATGGCGACATGAAATCCATATGAAACGCTTCAGTATTGCCAAGAAACTCAATGACCAGGTCGGTGAAAAAATCATAAAGGAAATTATCGTTCGTTCCTAGTTCTCATTGACAACCATAAACTGCCCATCTATATTAGCCTGATATGAGTGCTATGGATAATGAAAAAATTGAAGAGCTAAAGGAACGGTTCCTGTCGATATGGTCCTCCATTGTCAAGAGCAAAGAAGAAAGTGACATTGAGGAGAGCAGAAAAGGCAAGATCATCGTTTTCGTGGTTGCTTTCATTCTGGCTCTCTGTCTCTGGCTGATGGTGAACCTGAGCAGGGATTATACCCTGAATGTCGATCTGCCGATCGTACTGGGCAATATGCCGGCCGATCAGGCGCTCACCGAAGAATTACCCTCTGATGCCACGGTGAGCATTTCGGGAGAAGGGTGGCAACTGATTAATATTTACAACAATCCTCCCCAGGTTTTCGTGGATGTAACCCAAAACGAGATCAACCTCTACGAACAGGTGCAGAAACAGTTAAACGCCAACCCCGACCTGAGCGTACAGAAAGTACAGCCGCTTTTCCTGAATCTGGATATGGAGAATAAGATAACGAAGAGAATACCTGTGGT
>DATFJD010000056.1:0-6378 GCA_035269475.1 Halalkalibaculum sp. | reverse complement strand
TGACGGAGCTATCTGAGGAAGTCGGGATTACCATCTCCAACCTATCCATACTTAAAACCGGCAAAGCCAAAGCCATCCGCTTTTCCACATTAGAAGCAATCTGTGAGGCCCTCGACTGTCAGCCCGGAGACATTCTGGAGTACGAAGAAGAATAGAACACGGTTAAATAGAACACGGAAAACGCAGATTTAGCGGGTTTGCGCGGGTTTTGTGTTTATTTTCTCTTTGCTAAGGCAAGAGTTAGATCTAAAATAGGCTGATGTTAGAAGACAGGAGATGTAAATATAGATTCGCGTAAACCCGCTTGATCTGCTTAATCTGTGTTCTATTAACTGCGAATGAGATATTGAAATTTGACGAAAAACTGGCGGTCGGTTTGTTTAAAGCCCTGATAACCGTTGAGGCCCGCCTGGTCGTAATAGTTCATATAATCGTTCATTCCGATATAGAATTTCGTGAAAGGATTGGCCTTGTAAGATAGCAGCGGGTAGATCTGCAGCTGCTCGCTGAATGAATTGTACTGCACAATTAGACGAGTAAATAGCCTTTTCGAGAAGTTATAGTTTCCGTTGAAACGGTAAATATCTCCGCTAAAGTAGTTCTCGCTGCCATCAACCGAAGAAAGTGTGGAGTAGCTGTAGCTCAAATCCATCTCGAGCCGGGATGTCGGTTTAATAGTGACACTGCCGGATATGTTATAGCCTTCCCCTAAAGTAGGGTTATCCCGGCGATTTACATATTTGCCAAAATCTATGTGCCCGCTTAAAGAGAGTGCATTCAGCGGATCCGTACTTACATCAATCATCAATCGATTCATACCGGTAAAAAACTCTCCCCGGAATCGTTCGTCATTGAGAGGCAGAAAGCTAAGCGTCAGGTTGGTCTGTCCGCCAAAATTATTGCTGAGGCGGGTAAAGATAAACCGCTCTTGAAATTGCCCGCCATAATCATATCTCCAGGTCCCGCTTACGCTGAAGGTACCGCGTGAAAGAAAGGACGTATTCGGATAATAGCTGAGGCTCTGTGAGCCTTCAAATTGTCGGCGATCAGTTTGGTTTATGAAGCCGGTTTGGGTTTGAAAAGTTGGAGAATAGGACTTGTATTCAAAGGAAAAGTTATAATACTTGGCTTGCCTTGAAAATGAAGTACTGACCAAAGAACCGCTATACTGCTCGCCGTTAAAGGCTGCATCATAGGAACCGCGTCCGAAGGTTCGTTGTGAATTTAATATCCCGGTATCATCCAGCTCGCTCGTACTGGCATAGGCCAGCTGCCCGCTGAAATAGTAATTATCCGCAAGCAACAGGTTCCAGTCGATGCTCCCCACGTAGTTGGAGCCGGTACCTTGATTTCGGGTGGTAACAAGGCCGCCAATAAACGATTCGGAGCCAAAGTTATATTTACCTCTCAACACATTATTGTATGCGTTTATATCAGAACGAATCAGTGAACTGCCATAGAGTCCGGGTATGATGAATGGGGCATTCCGGTCATAAGCCGAAAGAAAAGCAATACTATAATTGCCGGTCTGCCTGGTAAATTTACCGGCTGCCAGCGGACGGTTAATCGTTCGGGAGTAAAAAAGATTCTCTTCCGTACTAAACAGATCGGCCTCTTTTAAAAAGAACGGTCGCTTTTCTGGGAAGAATAGCGCAAACGTCTCATTGGCGCTGATTTGGGCCGCATCTGTCTCCACCTGACTGAAATCGGGATTTATGACAGCGTTAAATGAGCTCATGGAAGTAGGGGCATAAAAAACACTGCCCCCTACCCGGCCGTCAATAGCACCATGATTCAGTCCGGACTGCGGATTTGCCGCATCGCGTAGGGTACTTTCCTGAAAACTCATAGCGTAAGGCAGCAGTTCAACAGTCTTATTATTTTTTATGGCCTCAATACCGGTCATCACACCATTCTGGCAGATCAGACAGGGATTGCTGAGTTCAACATCGGTCCAGGTAAACTGGTAGCGGCTGTTCCTGGGATAATTCCGTAGAAACTGAATGGACCATCTTTGTACATCCTGCTCAGGGAAATTGAGGCTTTTGAAGGGAATTTTCATCACTGCCCGGTACCCGTTTGATGTAATCTCGCCCTCCGAATGCCACAGGATATCAAAATTCATATCCTCATTGTTGCCCGAACGCATGCCGTCCATCTGAATACCCAATGGATTTACAAATAGCTCATAGGCATTCTGATTATTATTAAACGGATCAAGAAATACGCCTACATAGTCATCCTGGAAACTATTATCCCGGTCCGAAATATTGGCCCTGATAGCAACCGGATTCGGATCATCACAAATAAAGCCTATATATAGATTATCCTTGCTATATAATACCTTAACTTCTGTTTCCACCAGGGCCGGAGCCTTGTCGTCGGGCTGAATCTGGTGCTCAATATAAGCGGAATACGCTTCTCCCCAGGCCGGATTCTTCAGCTTGGCATCAATGTCAAAATCTTCCTCAATATATACTGCCTGAATCCGGGCCGGAGCGTTTGCCTGTCCCTGAGCAGAAGCATTATCCGCGTAAAGAAGGATGGGCACATACATTAATAAAGCAATTACAAGCTGCTTCATAGTAAAAGAACTCATTAGAACTATTTTGCCTCAGGTTTAATAGAAAAGATATTACAGTACGAATAATAGCCTGAATGTTTCAAAAAATCAGATGCCCAATATTTATAAATCCAGCACACATTTTGGTTTAAATGTTGTTAAAAAAGAGCTTCGTTTAATGGAACACGGATGACACAGATTTAGCAGATTTGCACTGATTCTTAAATATTATTTCCTTTCTGCGAACATCACCTTCATTCGTTTTATCTGCTTTCAATAAAGTTTTATTGTAAGGAATTGGCTTTGGTCAGGTCATACTAAAACAGCCAATTAATCAGGGGAGAATACCATGTCTGACCAAGAGACCTTTGAAGCCAACGATTACCTGAAAAGAACCGTCAAGGAGATGCGTCCCGACGAGCAGCCGCGCGAAAAGCTGATGAACTACGGGGGAGAAAGTCTTTCGGATGCCGAGCTGATTGCCATACTCTTGCGAACCGGAAGCCCGGCCATGAACGTCATTCAGACCTCCCAAGCCATGCTTGATCATTTTGGCGGACTCCGCAACCTATCCCGAAGAAACTGGCAGGAGCTCAAGATTGTACCCGGCATTGCCGGAGTAAAGGCCTTGACGCTTGAAGCCGTCTTTGAGCTTTCACGCCGCATTCAGGCAGCCGGCCTGGGCGAGAGGATTCAGATCACCTGTCCGGAGGATGGCATTGCTTTTTTCGCACCAAAACTGCGTGACCTCACCAAGGAAGTCTTTATTGTCGCATTTCTGAATAACGCCAAGATAATAACCGGGTATAAGAAAATAAGTTCAGGAGGCTCTACAGCTACCATTGTGGATCCTGCAGAGGTGATGCGCCAAGCCGTAATGAATGAAGCCAACAGTGTACTGCTGCTGCACAATCATCCCAGTGGACAAAATGCGGCCTCTAAAGCCGACATTCAGCTCACCAAGCGGCTGGTTGATGCCGGAAAGCTTCTGGGCATCCCGATCGATGACCATCTTATCATTGCCGGAGATAGCTACACCAGCTTCAAAGAAAAAGGGCTCTTATGAACCGCAGAATATCGAACAAGGAATTTCGAATGATGAAGGAGCAACCAAAGTTTGATCTGGAAAATCGTTTAATTGAATTTTCACTTGCCATAATCGGAGTAGCTGAAATGTTGCCTAATTCTTTGACCGGTAGACACCTTTGTGGACAATTAATTCGATCTGGCACTTCCCCGGCCTTTAATTATGCGGAAGCACAAAGTGCTGAGTCCAGAAAAGATTTTATCCACAAGATGAAAATATCTCTGAAAGAACTGCGTGAAACCTATGTTTGCCTTCAGATTATTGAAAAGAAACCCTTAATACAGCAAGCAAATCAACTCAGGGATATTTTAGATGAAAACAATCAGTTGATCTCTATATTTGTTAAAAGTATTGCAACGGCTAGAAGCAATTCAAAAAGATAGAAAAAGCAAACTTCGATATTCATAATTCCTTGTTCGATATTCGATATTCAAATCCCTTATATTCAGTCAAAATATTAATGCCAGCTAGCTTTACAAATGAAGCACTACCTCCGTACCATAATCAGCAAATCGTTGGAGCAGTTTGATCTTGCTGAAGAAGATATTCCCGAAATTCAGATCGAAAAACCCAACCAGCCCGACCACGGCGATGCCGCCACCAATGTGGCCATGATGCTGGCACGTCCACTGAAGAACAACCCGCGCAAAATTGCCGAACAGATTGTCGAAGTGTTAGACTACGACTCCAAGCGCATCACCTCTGTTGAGATTGCCGGTCCCGGTTTCATCAACTTCCGGTATGCTGAAACCTACCTTTATGATGAACTGGAAACAATTCTGCAACAAAGCAGCTCTTTTGGAAAGTCAGACAGCCGGAAAGGCAAACGCGTACTGGTCGAGTTTGTAAGCGCCAATCCCACCGGACCCTTAACTGTGGGGCATGGACGAAACGCCGTACTCGGCGACACGGTTGCCCGTCTGCTGGAGTGGACCGGCGCTAAAGTTGACCGCGAGTACTACTTCAATAATGCCGGGAGGCAGATGAGAGTGCTTGGAGAAAGTGTAAAAGCACGATACCTGCAGGCACTCGGCAAAGACGCCGAATTCCCGGAAGGAGGCTATGAAGGGGAATATATCAAGGATATAGCCGGGGAACTGGTAGATGAACACGGTGAGAACCTGGTAGAATCTGAAGAGGTGACTCCTTTTAAAGAAAAGGCCGAAAGCCTGATCTTTAAAGACATCCAGCATACGCTTCAGCGGATGAACATCGAAATGGACTCATTTTTCAATGAGCACGATTTGTATGACGACGGCTCCATCGAAGAAACTGTTGAGGCTTTTCGAAAAAAGGGCCTGGCCTATGATAAAGACGGGGCTACCTGGTTCAAAACTACCGACTTTGGCAAGGATAAAGACACGGTGCTTATTAAAAGCAGCGGCGAACCTACCTACCGGCTGCCTGATATCGCCTACCATGCCAACAAGCTCGACCGCGGCTATGACCTGTGCATCGATATCTTCGGCGCCGACCATATTGACACTTACCCGGACGTACTTTCGGGCATAGAGGCCCTCGGTTATGATACCTCCAAGGTGGATGTGGTGGTGTACCAGTTTGTCACCATCGTCAAGGATGGCAAGCCTTTCAAAATGAGCACTCGTAAAGCCAATTTTGTGACACTCGATGAACTCATGGATGAGGTCGGTTCGGATGTCACGCGCTTCTTCTTTCTGATGCGCTCGCCAAATACCCACTTGGAATTTGATATCGCCCAGGCCAAAGAGGCCGGTGAAAAGAATCCCGTGTTCTACCTGCAGTATGCCCATGCCCGCATTCACAGCATCCTTCGAAAAGTGGAAGAGCAGTACAGTTTTGACAAGGACCTCGAGCTCGGCCTGCTGGATCATGAAAGCGAAATTAATCTAATCAAAAGCTTGATTCGGTTTCCCGAGATGATTCAAAGCGCGGCTGAAAGCCGGGAACCCCATCGCCTGATCAACTATCTGGATGACCTGGCCTCTCATTTCACAACCTTCTATCACGACTGCCGCATCCTGGGTGAAGAAGAGGCGCTGGTACAGGCACGCGCTGCCCTGGCAAGAGCCGTGGCACAGGTACTGGCCAACGGACTGGGTATTTTAGGAATTAGCGCTCCCGAACAGATGTAATTGAATGTTGAATTCTAAATGAATGGATTATTCCACTAAGGTGCACAGAGAAGTACAAAGATTCGCGGAGAGGTACGAATTGTTGGTAAAGAAGTAAACAGCGGTGTACTACAACTGTTTAGCCATTCTCACGACTCACTACTCATGACTCAAGACTTTCCTACGCCGGTATCAGCTTGGTGAAGCAGACAATGCCTTTGGCAAATTGATCGGCTATGGTAAATCCGGAACGTTCAAAGAGCTGATTGCTCTCTTCGACGGTCCAGAATTTGATGCCGCCCAGCCCGGCAGATTCCTGCAGCAAGCGGGCATACCAGGCATCGGCTTTAATGAGATGCATCATAAAAAACACCCCTTCTTTTTTCACAACACGCCTTGCTTCGTACATCACCTTGATAGGATCCGTGAGCTCATTGAGGGTGCCGCCCATCATTAATCCGTCGAAAGTGGCACCGTAAAAGGGCAGTTTCCGGGCATCGGCCCTGAGCAGGTAAAGATCCGTTTCATCAGCCTGAGCCTTAAGGCGTGCTTCCTCCAGCATCTGTTTGGAGAAGTCCAGCGCTATGATGCTGCAGTCAGGCTGCGCTTTCTTTATCAGGCGGCCGTACAAGGCT
>DATFJD010000055.1:0-11117 GCA_035269475.1 Halalkalibaculum sp. | reverse complement strand
TGGGGATCGCTATACCGAGGTGCTTACCGAGATGTCTATTAAAGCAATTGATCAGCTGGAAGCTAAATAAATATTGTATGTGCAAGCATATATAAAGCTATGTTGCATTGGAGCCATTGCATCAAGTAAGAGCACAAAGTTCATCCTTTGCGCACCGCTTTATTTTGGGAATTGAGATACAAATGGTCTTCATAACAATAGCGCCAGGTTTCTTCGGGCTCCACGGAACGGATCAACGGGTGCCCCGTTTCCCGGTAGTGTTTGCGGGCGTGCTTGTTTTTGGAGGAGTCGCAGCAGCCTGCCTTTCCACAAATCAGGCACATGCGCAGGTGCACCCAGCTGTCACCCGTTTTACGGCACTCTTCACAATAATCTTTATCGGTTTCGGTGATCTTGATTTGGTCGGTATGCGTGCATTGCATAATGAGATATTTTAATTGACCGCTGATAAAACGGATGCAACGGATCTACGCAGAAACATAATTAATTCCGCGCAAATCTACATAACCCACAACATCCGTGTTCCTATTTTAACCGCTAAACTCGGGATTAAGTACCATATCATCCGGTGTTACATCATCCGAGAGGCTCAGTTCAGCGAGCTTGCGTCCGGCCTGGGTAATGGGCAGGCAAACGGCACTGGCACCGGCTTCCCGCAGGGCTTTGTGTTCCTCATCCCTCATAGTCAGGGCATAGATTGTACCCTCGAAATCATTCTGGCGCATGTATTTGGTTGCGTTCACTTTTGCTTCCGGAGTGCCAATGGCCATGATAACGGATTGGATACCTTTTAGATCCAGGTTATTCCATAGTTCGATATCCTGCATATCCCCATATATCACTCTTCGTCCTTCCGAGAGGTTGCGCTCTATTCGTGCGGGGTCAATATCCATGCCAACGACATGTTTCTCTTCTTTTTTCAGCCGGTCATAAGCTGCTTTCCCGGCATTACCCATACCCACTACCAGGTACTGCGCAGAACCCAGGGAAATGATTTGCTGATCGGGGTGACGAACATCCCGTTCAAAGCGAGAAAGAGCTAATTCAAATTTTTGCCAAAGATTTTCCTCCCACGTCGACAGCGGAGCATTAAGTGCAAAAGAGACGGCCGTTAACAGGGCAAATGCCACAACTACGCCACCGGGGATAAATCCTGCCGAGGCAGCAACGGTTCCGGCAATAAGCGTAAATTCACTGTAGGAGGTGAGAGATACGGTTGCGATAAAGGAGGTTCGAGCCCGAAGTTTGAATGCCAGCATAAGCGCAAAAAATAACAGGGCTTTTATGGGGAGAACCGCCAAGGCTGCCAGTGCCAGGTAGAAATCCTGAAGCGTGGGTAACCCGGCCAAGCCCACTTCCAGAAAGAAACCGACTAGAAATGCCTCTTTAAGTCCCCACAGCTTGGTTGTCAATTCATCGGCTACTTTGTGTCCGGACAGGAGCATGCCCGCTATAAGAGCGCCCAGTTCTGATGAAAGTCCAAGCCCTTCAAAAAGAGTCCCGCCGCCAAGGGCCAGCAATAGCGCAAAGAGCAGCTTAAGTTCTTCTTCCCGGGTAAGCTCCACCAGTTTGATGACTGCCGGCCGGATCAATGGAAGGCCAAGAAGAGCCAGGCTCCATGGAGAGGGGGCCGTACCGCTGGTCAAACCAAGCAAGGCAATGGCCACGATGTCTTGGAGAATGAGTATCCCGATGGCTACCCGTCCGTGAAAAGCTCCGAGCTCTCCGCGTTTCTCCAAATTTTTTGCCGTGAGAACGGTGCTGGAAAAGCCGAGTACGATGGCAATGATCAGCGAGGCGATAATATCATAACCGAATGCCAGGGCAATAGGCATAAAAATGCCGGTACTGATAAGCAGATGGATGCCGCCCGTACCCAGTACTTCTGTACGAATAATGTTTTTAAGACGCAGGTGCAGGCCTACGGTAAACAGTAGGAAGAGTACCCCAACGTGGGCAATCTCATGTAGGGCCGTACCCGCCTCATAACCATAGGCAGATAGCACGGCACCCGCCGCCAGGTACCCGACCAATGGCGGCAGTTTGATGCGCGAAAAAAGCATTCCAAAAATAAAAGCAACCCCAACCCAGAGAATGTCCATAAATAGTTAATTTTTATCCACCCTGGCAGGGTCAACCGACCCTGCCAGGGTGGGAATTATTTTCTATAATGTTTTGGTCTTGTTTCCAACATAAACTCCCGACTCAATCCTTTCGGCAGCACCCGGTGTGCTTCATTAAACCCCTCCAATCCGCCAAAGCAGTTAAGCACTTCTTTTTTATTAAGACGACTATGATTTTTATTCATAAATAATCCATAGGAGGAATATGGGTATGTTCTGAAGTCTTTTACCAGCCCATGAAGTTGGGAATTCCAATGGATGTAACAAACCAACCGGGAAAAATAATGCTCATCAGATACAGATTTTCTATGAAAGGGTTTTTCAAAAAGGCTTCCCGTTCTGTTATACTTTTTGTTCATCGATTGGGCGTGTGAATTGAAAAGGTGCGATAGCTGCTTTGAAGCGTTAAGAATTTTATCTGGATTCACCCTTTCAGGGTCAGTAATACTGAAAGGATTCTGCAACTTTAATTTTTGTTGTTCCTCTCTGGTTCTGGTACGCACGAGTAAATGAAAATGATTGTTGAGCAGGCAGTAGGCATAGGTATCTAATACAAAAAAACAATAAAGTGCGTATTTATTTAGAAAAGAAATATAATCTTTATGACCGGAGAAAAGTGTTGTCTCATTATTACCCCTATTGAAGAGATGGTAGTAGTAACCTTCTTTAATTTTTTCCCGGGAAGGCATTTTTTCTGTTATGTTTAATTATTTTACACACACCCTGGCAGGGTCAATCGACCCTGCCAGGGTGTGTGTAAATTGAGTTTTAAACTAAAAAAAACCGCAATGAAAAAACGAAATATGATTAAAACGGACAGAACTGTTCAAATCTGGCATATAATTTTTCATTGCCTGTCTGATATAATTGCTTTAATTGTAGACTTTAAATATCTCATCTTTCAATCTTGGCCAGTTTATCCAACATCTGCCTGACGTGTCCAATCTCGTCTTCATTAACAGTATGACCCATTCCAGGATATATTTTTTTGGTGACATCAGCCCCCAATGCTTCAAGTATCTCCGCCGTATCATGGACTCTTTCCTGGGGGATATGGGGGTCATAATCACTGCAGCCCATAAAGACGGGTGTCCCCTCAAAGGAACCGGAATAGTTATCAAGACTCACCTCCGGCCCGATTAACCCGCCGCTTAGTATTGCCAGTCCGCCAAAACGCTGCGGATGCCGGGCGGCAAACTCCGAACTGAGGCACGCACCCTGTGAGAAACCGAGCAGCATAATCTTTTTCGTAGCAATACCTGATTCATTGAGCGTCTTTAGTTCATCATAAATGGCCTGCAGTCCGCTTGAGATACCGGGCTGATTTTGTTCCCGGGGAGCAAGAAAGGAATTGGGATACCAGGTGTGCCGGTCAGCCTGAATGGCGCGGTAGTGGATATTGCTGCGGTCGAATTCATCGGCAAATAACAGCATGCTGTCGGCGCTGGCGCCCCGCCCGTGAACCAAAATCATGGCTACGTCTGCTTCCTCAGGTGATGCTCCGGCCTTGGATACCGGCTTACCCTGGTGAGGGCCGTGAAACGGGTTGTCGGAATCAACTCTGAATAGGGACATGGCGGTATTGTTATTAGTTGCTTTTTACTCGATTAGATAGTTTAAAAAGGGTCATTGGTACATTCATAATGTGTATGGGAATTCAGGAGTCAGAACTCAGAATTCAGAAGATCCTGCATCTTGAATCTTGCATCCTGAATCCTGCCTTTCCTCATACCTCAATCTCGGGAAGCCGATTCTCAATCTGATCTCGCCTGGACTCCAGCCAGGGGGGCAGTATCAGTTTCTCTCCGAGATGTTCGGGGTCTTCATCTACCGCATAGCCAGGACCCTCGGTAGCCATCTCAAAAAGAACGCCTCCGGGAGTTTGATAGTAGACCGATTTGAACCAGTGCCGGTCAATAATTTGTGTTGGTGAGAGCCCAAGCTCACGTATCTGCCGTCGAAGCTGTTCAAGCTCCTCTTCGTCTTTTGCCCGGAAAGCCACATGGTGGATAATACCTCTACCGTTGGTTCCCGATTCAGGATCGGTATTTTGAATGAACACCTTTGCTCCGATAGGGGTATCCGTAGTATACAGGGAGCCCCCTTCGTTTGAATCGGTTTTGCTGAAGCCCAGTACCTCTTCAAGTATCCGGGCGGTTGGTTCCTCCTCGGTTAAGCTCAGGGTCGTTCCCCAGAAACCCTTAATAGCATGTTCTTCAGCTACGGTACCTTTCCAATTGGAGTCCTTTGCGGGATGGGCCTCGATATCTTCGAATACGAGTTCGAGGGATAGGCCGTCGGGATCTTCAAAGGGAAGCACGGTTAAACCAAAGCGTTCAAAGGTTTCTTCGTGGGGTACGGAAAGTTTATCAAACCTGTTTTTCCAAAATTCGAGTGATTCTTTTGGCGTTGAGAATGAAACCGCAACCGCTTCACCCGAACCCGGTTTCCCATTCACGGCACGCGGCCATGGGAAAAAGGTAAGGCTGGAGCCGGGCGTTGCCGAAGCGTTTCCGTAAAATAGATGATACGTACCCGGGTCATCCTGGTTGACTGATTTTTTCACCATGCGTAATCCCAGGGTGTTGACATAGAATTCGGCATTTTGCCGGGGATCACCGGCCATGGCAGTTATGTGGTGAATACCTTTTTGGTGCTTTTTCATTTTATTATGTGTTGATGAATGAACACAATTGATTATCAGCGTCATAAAGGGTTATAAACCCTCAATCCCTGCTAATCTGCTCCTTCCGTATTATCCGTGTTCCATTTCCAGTTCCGGTAAATCTGCTTCGATCAGGTCTCTTCGTTCTTCCAGCCAGTCAGGAAGTTTGAGGCTTTTACCCAGCGTATCTACGGTTTCGTCAGTGGTAAATCCGGGTACATCGGTAGCCACTTCAAATAGCACACCTCCGGGTTCATGGAAATAGATGGACCGGAAATATTGGCGGTCTTTCACTTCTGTGACGTGGTACCCTTTGTTTACCAGATTTTTTCTGATTTCGATCTGCTCTTCGTCATCTTCTGCCCGGAACGCGACATGGTGAACGGTTCCTTTGCCGGGCCGGCCATCCAATTCGGCATTGTCGATGATTTCAACTGTGGAGCCGAACTCGCTGTTCGATTGATACAGAATACGATCATGTTCTCGCTCAATCTCTCTAAAGCCGAGTGAATCGGTAAGAAGTTCACCGGTGGCTTGAAAATTATCCTCGGCCAGGGTGATGCCATGAATACCGCGAATAGCGTGATCGCCCGGTATGGGACCGCCGCTCCAGCCTTCGGTGTCGTCGGCAACCGAATCGGCAACCAGTTCCAGGTGCAGCCCGTCAGGATCCTGAACGCCTATAACTTCTTTCCCAAACCTGCTAAACGGTTCGATATAGCTTATTCCCTGATCATCCAGGTAGTCCGTCCAGAACGAAGCGGAACGGGTAGGGATGGAAAAGGAAATTGCAATGGCATGTCCCCGATCGGGATGCCCCTGCTGCAGGTGTGCCCACGGGAAAAAGGTCAGTATGGTGCCCGGACTTCCGGTTTCATCCCCATAATAGAGATGGTAGACTGACGGGTCGTCGAAATTGACCGTCTTCTTGACGAGCCGGAGTCCGAGAATGCCGGCATAGAAATCCAGGTTCTTCTGCGGATCTCCGGCGACGGCTGTTATATGGTGGATGCCGCTTTTATGAATCATAACTTATAAATGCTATGAAATTGTGTTGTTAATTCTGTGGATATCAAGATACAGGATACACGTTGCAGGATGCAGGATGCAAGATTCGGGATTCAGGATGCTGGATTCTTGAATCTAACATCCAGCATCGAACTTCCAATATCTAACTTCCAGATCGCAACCTGTCACGCTATCGCTTTCTCTTTGTCCTTCTCATCCTCATTCATAAACGGGTAATCAATATATCCTTCTTTATCCCCGCCATAAAATGTATCCGGTTCTGGTTTATTTAACTCTGCATCTGCCGCAAAACGTTCGGGCAGATCGGGATTGGCGAGGAAGAGCCGCGCATAAGCGATTAAGTCGGCCGTGCCTTTTTGCAGGATTGCCATGCCTGATTCGCGATCGTAGCCGCCACATGCAATTAAATTGCCTTTAAACGCGGGGCGGTAACATTCAGCTACCCGGCTTGCGTAGTTTGGTTTGTCACTGACATCAGACAGCGGCTCAACCAGGTGGAGGTAGGCAAGGTCGAATTGATTGAGTTCTTCAATCAGATAGGTAAATATCTCTTTCGGATTTGAGTCGTACATATCGTTGAACTCTCCGCTTGGCGAAAGCCGGATACCTGTTCTATTCGAGCCTACAGCTTCTGTAACTGCTTCGCTAACCTCAAGGGCAAAGCGGGCACGGTTCTTTTTGCTTCCGCCGTACCGGTCGGTGCGTTTGTTGGTTCCATCCTGAATAAACTGGTCGATCAGATAGCCATTCGCTCCATGTATCTCAACCCCGTCGAAACCGGCTCTGATAGCGTTTTTGGCAGCATCTACATAGTCGGTTATAACTCCGGGTATTTCATCTGTTTCCAGCGCCCGGGGTTCCACAAAGTCTTTCATGCCTTCTGGGGTAAAAGCCTGTCCTTCGGGCTTTACAGATGAAGGGGCCACCGGCAGATCGCCGTTGTGAAAGTAGGGATGGGATATTCGTCCTACATGCCAAATCTGTGCAAATATTTTTCCGTCTTCCTCATGGACTGCATCGGTCACCTTTTTCCAGCTTTCCACTTGTTCATCGCTATGGATGCCCGGCGTCCAGGGATAGCCCACCCCCTGTTTTGAAATCTGGGTGCCTTCAGAAATGATAAGCCCGGCGGAGGCCCGCTGCCTGTAGTAGGCGGCCATCAGTTCTGTGGCTACATTGCCGTCACCGGCCCTGCTTCGTGTCATGGGAGCCATAATGACCCTGTTTGGAAGGGTGATGTCACCCAGCGTATAATTTTTGAGTAGAGGATTATTTGTCTTGTCCATAATACTTGCTTTGATATTCTGCTGTTTTAATTTCTTCAATTAGTTTAATATTAAATTAAATAATATTGAAATAGTTACTTTCTATGGGTGATATTGATTTTGATGAACAGATATAACTACTTAGGCATTTAGAACACTAAAGTTTGAGGGATAAAGAGATAAAAGGTAGGGAATGGAAGAATGAGAAATGTATTGGAGGCTGCAATCAAATATGAGGTTTCCATAAATGGTGGGTGCTTTTCCAAAAAATCTTATACCTTGATATTCGAACAAACACAAATTTTCGAAAGCAATGGATAGTTTTAAAGAGCATCTGCAAGGCATTTTTAAAAACGATGATAGTAAGTCCCGCAAGATAGGGCTGGCCCTGGGGAGCGGTGCGGCACTGGGTGCTGCCCACGTTGGAGTTCTGAGGGCCCTGGAAGAGTACGACATCAAGCCATCTTTCATTGCCGGAACCAGTATTGGGGCACTGGTTGCTGCACTATATGCTTTTGGAAAAAGTGTTGATGAGATTGAAGAGATAGCTATTTCACTGAACTGGCTTGATATATCAGATATCAGGCTCTCCAGGCTGGGGCTGTTATCCAATGATGAGATGGGCGATCTGGTAGAGGAGCACCTCGGAGAGGTTACATTTGAACAGGCAAACATTAAACTGGCCGTTGTTGCAACCGACATCTCCAACGGTGAGAAGGTAATCATTAAGGAGGGAAGGGTATCTGATGCCGTGGAGGCAAGTGCCTGCATACCGGTAATTTTTGAGCCCGTTGAGATAGACGGCAGGATGCTTGTAGACGGGGGACTGCTTGAGAGTGTGCCGGTTTCTGCTTTAAAAGAATTTGGTGCAGAATTTAAAATCGCGGTTGACGTGAAGGCATTCAGAAAATACAAGCGTCCGGATGATATATTCGATGTATTAAATAACAGCCTGGAAATTGCTCTCATACACCTTGCCCATGTTCGTATCGAGGATGTGGATATTATGATACAGCCTCAGCTGGGTGATTACAGCAGGATGGATACCAATCATACCAAAGAGATGATAGACCTGGGTTATGAAGCCGCAGTGGATGCCCTCAAAGATTTCAACTAAGAGTTACCGGCCTTTAGCTTTTTCCGTAAACAGGTATCACACCGCCGCGTGTCACATAATTATCTTTTGAAACCAGGTATGCAATCTGAGAGGCAATCTCACCGGTTTTAGGCCATTTGCTGTAGTCGGCATCCGGCATGGAATTGCGGTTTGCCGGTGTGTCGATAATAGATGGCGCTATAGCATTGATAAGTATATCGTCTGCCGCCACCTCTGCCGCCAGCGATTGGCTGAGTGCGGCAACCCCCGCTTTGCTTGTGGTATAGGCACTCATGCCTGCTCCCTGCCTTGGCTCCAGTGCCGGTCGCGAGGCTATATTTACTATACGTCCGCCCCTGCCGGCCTCTTTCATAAATGTGATGGCATTGCGACAGGAGTTGTAACAGGTAACAAGATTGAGGTTGATCTGCTTCATGAAATCAGCCTTAGAGCTGTCTTCGATGCTGCCCATACCAAAACCACCGGCTATATGTACAGAAGCCCAAAGGGGACCTGAGTTTTCTATGGCATCTTCATAAAAATTCCGGGCTGCTGTTTCATCGGTAAGATCTACTCCGGTTTTAATAAAGACCCTATCATGATCTTTCGGCGCAAAATTATCCAGTTCCGATTTATCATAACAGGGTATGCTGCAGTATGCTCCGCCTTCCAGCAGGAGGTTGACCGTTGAAGAGCCCAGTGCACCGGTTCCGCCGGTGATTATCATATGCAAGTTGGTATAATCCATATCATGAAATAATATTAAATCATTATTGAACTAGAATAACATACTTACAAAGCCTTAGCATTCATATATATAGCATTTCGGCTCCTTTAAAAAATACCGTAAAATATTATTTAAGAATCAGAGTTCTCAGCAGAAAAAATCTTATGGGCATTTTGAATTGCCCGGCTGGTACCGACAAACACAACGTGATCGTTGCTGCGGATCTCTGTTTGTCCACGGGGAACTACGTAATTGTCTTCTCGGATAACAGCGGCTACCACGCATTCATCAGGAATATCAATATCTTGTATTTTTTTGCCAACTACCTCGGCTTTCTCAGGAACCTCCATATCAATCAGGCTGGCTACACCGCCTTCTATTTCAAACAGATCGGCTACGCCGGGGCGGTCCAGGTAATTTTCTACCATAGCCGCGGTTGCATAAGGCGCGCTGATGCACACCACCCCGCTATCCTCCAGCAGGGAAACATAGGCAGGATCCCTTGCAATGGCGATAACCTGTTTGATCCCTAATCGTTTAACCTGAAGTGCCATGATGGAATTGCGCTGGTCATCGTTTGTGGCGGCAATGGCCACATCCATTTTATGAGGTTCAACCTGCTCAAGAACCTCTTGCTTGGTACCATCACCGTGAAAGATAGGCACGTTATAGCGCATCTCTAATTGTTCACAGCGTTCTTCGTCCTGTTCTATGAAAGTGATTTGATACTCGGATGAGCGGAAAACCATCCGAAATTCATCCTGTTTCAGCAGGCGATCGGCGATGTTACTGCCTTGATTGCCGCCGCCAATAATTAGTACATTCATATGTGGCCTCCAATAAGCTTTAATCTTAATATTAATGCGTTGTATAAATTCCGGGAAACCGCGAAGATTGGCCCGGTTTTGAGGTTGTAAAAAATAGAGTACTCCGCCAATTACAGTTAACACACCGCCAAGCATCAGGCTTTGTGGCTCCAGGGTAGGTACAAAAAACCAGCAAGAAACAATACCTAAAATTGGAACTACGGGATACAACACGATTTTAAATGGGCGCCGCAAATTCGGCATCTTGCTATGAAGAGCGATTACTGAATAATTTACGATACCGATAGCAATGAGGTAGCCGAAACTGCTTGCCGATGCAAGCAACCTGACAATGCCGGATGCACCGAGTAAGGTAACCAGGCCGGCACAGATAAAAAGGGCGATGTGCGGTGTTCTATAGGTAGAATGAAGTCGGGCAAATATTTCAGGGAAGTGGCCGTCTCGGCCTAAAGCAAACAGCACACGCGAACTGGCACCCAAGGTTACGCTGAATGCTGACAGGCTTGCCATAATGGTGGCAATGATTCCTGCCCAACGGCCCCAGGCCCCAAAAAGATGGTCGGCAAGAAAGATAAAGGGAGTACTTGTTTGAGCCAATTCGGTATAGTTGACTACGCCCATCATTACCCAGAGAAGCAGTACATAAATGGCGATACCAACACCCAATGTGATAAAAATAGCCCGCGGTATGGTTTTTGCCGGTTCAATAATTTCTTCTGCGGCAACAGTGATAAGGTCAAAGCCCACATAGGAGATATAGATCAAGCCCATAGTGGGAATAAGCGGACCCAGTCCCATGGGTGTAAATGGTTCAAGGTTAGACGGTTCCACATGAAAAGCTCCCAGAACGCCTACTCCAATCAGAACAATGAGTTCTATGATGTTCATTATGGCAATAGTTTTCAGAGCCTCGGCTTGCCCCCGGAGATTGATAAGCGTAAAGATCACGGTCGTTGCCACTACAACCAGAATTATGCTGATTTCGGGCAAGAAGTAATTTTTTATGGTAAGTGCAAAAATCACCGCATATAAAGAGCAAGCAAGTGTATTGCCAAGCCAGAAAAACCAGCCGGTAATAAAGGCCACCGGCCTTGGCAGGGTACGGCTGGTAAAAGAATAACCGCCCCCTGCGATGGGTATGGCTGCACCGAGTTCACTGTAGCAGAATGCAGTAAACAAAGTCAGCAAACCCATGGCAAGATAGGCTATGATACCCAATGGACCCGCCGATTCGGCAACCTCACTTGGCAGGGCAAATATACCGGGTCCCATCATAGCCCCGATGCCAATCATCACTGCCATGAACAGGCCGACCGTACGTCTAAATCCCGATTGTTCAGCCATTATGGCACTATAAGTTTTTTAATTTTGATCTGGTAGATGAG
>DATFJD010000054.1:0-14277 GCA_035269475.1 Halalkalibaculum sp. | reverse complement strand
CCTTTGAGGGTTCATCCTATCCCGACACCTATATCATGGGTGACTTCAGTGATAACACAATATTTGAAAGTGATGCCGCAGTGTTTCTACCGGACGAGGGACTCATAGAGTCTTTTCCGCTGATTGACAGCAGAAGGCGTTGGGTTGTGAAAACCGAGAAATATATCGACCAGGTGAACCGACGTGATCTGGAAAACCGGGTCGCTGCCCGGATAGGTCATGACCTTTCGGAAGAAGAAAACTTCATGCTCAGCAGTTTTGGTGTACAAAAACTGATTGCGAGACCCATTGCCAGAAAACGTATCGCGCTGGCCGGCGACTCGGCGCATATCGTGAGCCCAATAGGAGGACAGGGGATGAACCTGGGCTGGCTTGATGCCTCAACGCTGGCTGAATCCCTGAAGGATTCCCTGGGAAAAGAAGATGATCTCCATCTATTCCGTTCACTTGAAGAGTACGCCCGGCATCGTCAACAGATAACCGAGAAAGTGATAAGAAGGGCCGAGTGGAACATGAAACTTGGCAGAAAACCGAGTTTTCCGTCATTACGAAATGCAATCGTCTGGCTGATGCTCAAAACTCCGCTTCAAAAACGGGTCGCCCGGCTGTTTACGATGAGAAACCTTGAAGGTCGTTTTCTTTAAATATCCGTTCAGTCGGTATTGACGTAATCAAAATCCGGAAATTCGAGGGTGCATTCCAGCCCCTTGTAACCGGTTTTCTTGTTGAATGAAAAATCGCCATACAGCTTCTCCGTAAGAGAATAGATCAGCTTAAAACCCTGAGAAGCAAATTCTGCTTCATCAAAATCAACCGGCATACCTATTCCATTGTCCTTATAATTCAAGGTGATAGTTCCACCGCTCCTTGAAATGTCTATTACTATGGAGCCCTCACTTTTATACTTAAAAGCGTGCTTGTAGCTGTTCACCAGGAGCTCATTGAGAATGAGTCCGAAAGCCAGCGTACGTTCCGGGTGCAAATTGATCTCATCAATATTTACCTCAATTGAGATATCCCGTACAGGGGTTGATAACCCTTTAGATATGGTTTCAACCAGTGCCTTGACATAAGGGGCGATTTCCACTTCCGACTTGTCTTCCATGCCGGTAAGCAAATCGTAAACAAGATTGATCGATTTTATCCGCGATTGAATCTTTTTGAGCACGTCTTTCCCGGTAGAATCGCTTAATTTCGACTCTTCCATTTCAACCATATCGGATATGAGATTCAGGTTATTTTTCATCCTGTGGTGCAGCTCCGAGACCATAAGCCTTTTTTCTTGCAGCAAACTATCCGGACTTCCTTTGGAAATGGTCGCCTCTATGGCTCTGGCTACATGTTTGGCCAGCTCCTGGAAAATGGGCAGGTCATCTTTTTCAAAACCATGTTCCCCTATCCTGTTGGCTACCTGAATAACACCTATTATTTTATTCTTTTTATTGAATAGAGGGGCACATATCAAATTCTTGAGGTGGTAGTTTTCATACAGTTCGGCACGGTACAGGTTTCCTGTAATATCAACTTCATTAACCAGAAGGGGTATTTCATGCTGTAGGCTCCAGCCGCAATATCCTTCAAATTTGGGAATCCGTTTATCAGGAAGGCTTTCGTCCTCTTTACCGGAAGGATTCTTAACGACGAGCTCACCGGTCTTGCGATCGAGAAGCATCAAGGAGCTTGATTCCGTGTCCATAACTTCACGAGCCGTTTCAAGGACTTCATTGAGTAGAGTCTTGAAATTATGTGACTCGGTAAATCGCTCCAGTCGCTCCAGCAAGACCATTAGCCGATTGCTGGATCGTCCGTTCAAGTCAAATTTTTTATATGCAATTGCCCCTATGTGCATTCCTTTAGTTGCCAACTGTGTACTGCCTAACCTTATTTTTTGATTGCCAAACGTACTAAATTTTTGGTCTCACTCTCTTTACCCGTAACTATTATAAACAAATAGATTCTAAATTTTTAAAATAACTTTAGGGAAGGCGTTCTATAGCCTGTAATAACGATTAGATTTTCTTAATATAAATGGGTAAATCCTCTTGGCGGGATGCTATTTATCAAAGAGTATAGAAAAGCTTGTACCCTCTGCGCTGTTGATCTCCACGGTAGAATTAAGTTTTCTAAGCAAGACATTTATCACCCATGTGCCGATTGAACTGGCGTCTTCCAGGCTAAACTCATCGGGTATGCCGATACCGTTATCTCTCACGTCCAGCTGAATTTTATTGTCTTTCCGTGCCAGCAGGTTGATGGTGATATTTCCCTCACTGAGATCTTCAAAAGCATGCTTATAGATATTTACAAGCAATTCATTCAGTACCAATCCGCATATCATAGCGCGGTCGGCGGCCATTTGAATGGTATCCGCCTCTACCGAAATATTAACCGTGGTATTAGGGTTCGAAAGAGTTTTAGATATTTTTTCGGTGAGATTGCTCAGGTACATGCCCAGTTCCACTTCATCAAACAGGCCCTTTTTGCACAGCATGTCATGTACCTCTCCCATTGACTGCATGCGGGAATGGGTGTTTTTCAGCACATGCCGGGCATGTTTGTCTTCCACGGTATCGAGTTCCATCTCAATTAAGCCGGAGATGGTTGCCAGGTTATTCTTCACCCGGTGGTGTATCTCGGTTAAAAGCACCTCCTTCTGCTTAATTCTGCTCTTCATGCGCTCTTCCATTCGAGTGCGTTCAATAGCCATGGACACATGCGAAGCCAGCGCCTGGAAAACGGGTATGTCATGCGGGGTAAAATCCTGATTACCTCTTTTATTGATAGCCTGAAGTACGCCCATCGCCTTGTTCTTGCTGTCAATGAGAGGGACACAGATAATATTACGGGTCTGGAATTCATCAGCGACCTCGCCGAAAAAGATTTCGCTGTTCTCCAGGTCATTTGAAAGATAGGGCCTCTTATGTTCTATAACCCAGCCCCCTACACCTTTATTCTTTGGTATACGCTTGCCCTTGATCTCATCTTTTACCGGTCCGGTTGGCAGGCTGATAAAAAGTTCTCCGGTCTCTTCATCCAGCAACATGAGGGAACTTGCTTCGGAATTCATGACGAGACGTGCCGACTCCATGCTCTCACTGAGAAGAGATTGAAGTTCCATACTTTTATTGAGTCCTTCGATAGACTCTAATAAGAGATGGAGGCTTTCGCTCGATTGTTCCTTGAGCTCAACGACTCTAAGAGTTGAAGATTTTTTTGCAGTCTCCATACATGATATTCTATCTTTTCAAAAACCTGAATTCTAACCCCTCTATGCTATTCAGGCTGTAGTGATATTATTATTAAGACTAATCTATAAAAAAAAGCCCTAACAAAAAATCTGAGTGCGTATGTTTAGCGTTAAGATGCCCTAATAAGCATTAGGGCACCTTTATAATAAGACTGTCAGAAGAGGTTTTGTTACTGATTTTCGGCGCGGTGGTAATCTCGGAGCACGTAGTGAAGGATTCCGCCATTTCTGAAGTAGTCGATTTCAACAGGTGTATCAATGCGGTTTAGCGTGGTAAACTGAATGACCTCACCGTTTTCCTTTTTGGCTTCCACCGCTACCTCCTGCTGAGGCTTAAGGTCGTCACTGATCAGGATATTGAACACCTCAGATCCGTCAAGACCCAGGCTATCGGCCGATTCGCCGTCCTTGAACTGCAGCGGCAGAACGCCCATACCGACCAGGTTAGAACGATGAATACGCTCGTAGGAAGTTGCAATAACCGCCTTGACGCCTAACAGGATGGTTCCCTTGGCCGCCCAGTCACGAGAAGAGCCTGTTCCGTACTGGTCACCGGCCAGCCCGATCAGGGGCGTGCCTTCTTTCTGATAGCGGGTGGCCGCATCATAGATCGTGGTGATTTCATCGGTCGGAAAGTATTTGGTATATCCTCCCTCCTTGCCCGGTGCCAGCTGGTTCTTAAACCGAACGTTGGCAAAGGTACCTCGGGTCATCACACGGTCATTGCCGCGACGTGATCCGTAAGAGTTAAAATCTTTCGGCTCTACTCCGTTTTCAATCAGGTACTTACCGGCAGGACTATCGGTCTTGATATTCCCGGCAGGTGAAATGTGGTCGGTGGTAATGGAATCGCCGACCTTAACAAGAGTTCTTGCCCCTTGTATGGGACGAATAGGCTCGGGCTCTTCGCCCATATCCATAAAGAATGGAGGTTCCTGGATGTAAGTGGAATCTTCCTTCCACTCATAAAGTTCTCCGCCGCCAACGGGAATCTTGTCCCACTCTTCCGATTTAAATACATCGCCATACTGCTTGTTGAACAGCTCGGGGCGAATGGCATTATCAAGATGTTCGGCAATTTCATCAGATGTAGGCCATATGTCCTTGAGGTATACCTCGTTTCCGTCCTTATCCTTGCCAAGCGGCTCGTTGGCCAGGTCGATATCTACGGGTCCGGCAAGGGCATAGGCAACGACCAGCGGCGGCGAAGCCAGGTAATTGGCTTTGACATAAGGGTGAATACGACCCTCAAAATTTCTGTTGCCGGACAATACACCGGCTACGATAAGCTCTCCGTCCTTAACAGCCTTCTCTACCGCTTCCGGCAAAGGGCCTGAGTTACCGATACAGGTGGTGCAACCGTATCCTACCAGGTTAAAGCCAAGCTCATCCATATAATCGGTAAGGCCGGCTTCATCCAGGTAATCAGTTACGACCCTTGAGCCCGGCGCCAGTGAGGTTTTCACATAAGGCGGTACTGAAAGCCCTTTCTCAAGCGTTTTTTTAGCGACAATTCCGGCACCCAGCATCACACTTGGGTTGGATGTGTTGGTACAGCTGGTAATTGCGGCAATAACCACATCGCCGTGCTTCATCTCAATTTCCTGGCCGTTCGTAAAGGTTCCCTTATTGGCCAGCTGTTCCTGTGCCAGGTTAAAGCCCATGGTGGGGTTGTCGCTGGTGAGGCTGTTTTCAAAGGTTGACTTCATATTTGGCAGTGTGATACGGTCATGCGGCAGTTTTGGCCCGGCCAGTGACGTTTCAACATCATCGAGATCGAGTGACAAATGATCGGTGTATTCGGGTTCCACCATGCCATCGGTTCGGAACAGGCCCTGCGCTTTCAGGTAGTTCTCTACCAGCTGCACCTGCTTCTCATCCCGGCCGGTACGTCTCATATAGCGAATGGATTCTTTGTCAACCGGGAAGAAGCCCATCGTTGCTCCATATTCGGGAGCCATATTTGCAATAGTGGCACGGTCGGGAAGACTCATGTTGCTGAGGCCGTCGCCATAAAATTCAACGAATTTGCCAACCACGCCGTGGCGCCGCAGCATTTCGGTAACGGTCAGCGTCAGGTCGGTAGCCGTAACTCCTTCGCGGAGCTTGCCTGAGAGCTTTACGCCAACTACTTCCGGTACCAGCATGTGGATCGGCTGGCCCAACATGGCAGCTTCCGCCTCAATTCCGCCAACACCCCATCCCAGGATACCCAGGCCATTAATCATAGTGGTGTGCGAGTCAGTACCAACAAGCGTATCGGGATAGGCGACCGTAGAACCGTCTTCTTCAGTGCGGGTAAATACTCCCTGTGCCAGGTACTCAAGATTTACCTGGTGAACAATTCCGCGTCCGGGGGGAACTACACGGAAATTATCAAAGGCCTTCTGGCCCCACTTCAGAAACTCATAGCGCTCGCGATTGCGTTCAAATTCTTTCTCCACATTATACATAAAGGCATATTCCTGGCCGAACATGTCAACCTGCACCGAGTGGTCAATTACCAAATCAACCGGCACCTGCGGGTTGATGGATTGCGGGTTTCCTCCCATGCGCTCCATCGCCGACCGAAGGGCCGCCAGGTCTACCACTGCGGGAACACCGGTAAAATCCTGAAGAACCACACGCGAAGGCTTATAGGGAATCTCCCCTTTTGGGTCTTTGGGATTGTAATCTGCCAGCAGCTTAATGTCCTTATCGGTAATGGCGTATCCGTCGTGCTCGCGAAGTACCGACTCCAGCAGAATGCGGATAGAAAACGGCAACTTTTTGATATTACTGAAGCCCTGCTCTTCCAGTTTTTGAAGACTGTAGTATGAGGCTTTGCCCTGACCTGTTTCGAACTCAGATTTAACCTGGTCCAGATTCACTTGAGTATTCATTGGATGATCTACTATGAGTTAATTTTTGACTATTTTTCTTATCCCTGAAGTTACTATTATTTTTAGTGAATGTCTTATTTCCCGGGTGTATTTATACAGATATTATATAACATTTTACCGCAAACCCGGAACATGCCGCATCAGCCACCGATTCAATATTTTTTCTGCAAAAGGCCGTTGCAAATTGTCGAAAAGAAGCCTATTTTGCGGGACTTCATGAAAAAGCAATTTTATAAATATTTTTAACCGTGGATACAAACAGTTATAAGACTTTCTCGGCAAAACAAAGTGACATAGATAAAAACTGGGTTCTCGTTGACGCCGAAGATCAACCTTTAGGTCGCCTTGCAAGCAAGGTAGCCACCATACTTCGTGGCAAAAACAAGCCTACTTTCACCCCCCACATGGATATGGGTGACAATGTTGTAGTGATCAATGCCGAAAAAGTTAAACTTAGCGGCAAGAAAATGCAGGACAAAAAGTACTTCCGCCATACCGGATATCCCGGAAGTGAAAGCTTTACCACTGCGGAAGAGATGATGGAAAAAGATCCAACCTTCCTCATCAAGAATGCGATCAAAGGGATGCTGCCTAAGAACAAGCTGAGCAGCAAGCTTTTAACCAACGTCCGGATTTATGCCGGCCCGGTTCACAATCAAGAAGCGCAACAACCAGAAAAAATCGAGCTTTAAGTAATACATGGAACAGAAAAACTTTATAGGTCGCAGAAAGACCTCGACAGCACGACTTTATATTAAACCGGGAAGCGGAGACTTTCTGGTTAACGACAGAGAGCTGGATAACTATTTCTCAACCCAGGCTCATCGCAATATTGCAACACTTCCGCTGGATGTAACCGAGTTGAACGGCCAGTTCGATATCAAGGTAACCGTTCGCGGCGGCGGAATCACCGGTCAGTCCGGTGCTATTCAGCATGCCCTGGCCCGTGCACTTGACGACCATGATGAAGAACTACATGGCGTGCTCAAGTCACATGATCTTCTTACCCGTGATGATCGTATGGTTGAACGCAAGAAGTACGGTCAGCCTAAAGCCCGTAAGAAGTTTCAGTTCTCTAAACGATAATTCGTTATCGGTTATTCGTTATTTGTTATTGGTATTTGGTCATACGAAACTAATAATTGATAACTACTAACTAGCAAACTAAACACTAATCACACATACGCAGCGACCTAGTGCGCCGGGTGTCCGGTCTCGACAAATGTCAGGACGGGATTAGCGCCGGGAACGACCTGTGTAGCGGATAAACTCAAAACCAAGTACATAACTTATGCCTACTGCACCTAATCTAGAAGAACTATTGAAATCCGGTGCCCATTTCGGTCACCTTACCCGTCGCTGGAATCCGAAGATGAAAGAATTCATCTTCATGGAGCGTAACGGAATTCACATCATTGACCTGAAAAAGACTCAAAAATTTTTCCAGGAAGCTCTTGATGAAGTTGCCAAACTGGCCCGATCCGGGAAAACCATTCTTTTTGTCGGGACCAAAAAACAAGCTCAGGATATTGTGAAAACCGAAGCTATCCGATGCGGAATGCCTTATATCACCCATCGCTGGTTAGGAGGTATGCTTACCAACTTTAGCACGGTTAAAAAGAGCATCTCCCGAATGGAAGAGATTGACCGCATGGAAAAAGACGGTACCTTTGAAGAGCTGACCAAGAAAGAGGCACTCATGCTCGATCGTGAGCGCGAAAAGCTGGAACAGACCCTGGGCGGTATCGCCAACATGAATCGTCTGCCCGGCGCTGTTTTCATCGTTGATACTATTAAAGAGCACATTGCCGTTAATGAAGCGATCAAGCTAAATATTCCGATCGTCGCTATGGTAGATACCAACAGTGACCCTGATACGCCTGACTATATAGTACCGTGCAACGATGACTCGGCACGTACCATACAGCTAATTGCCGGCAAAGTAGCCGATGCCATCATCGAAGGAAACGCTGAACGTGAAGCGCAGAATGAAGAAGAACTGATGGAACAGGCTGCCGAGGAAGCAAAACAGGCAGAAGCCAAGAAAAAGACGAAAAAGGCGACCAAAGCTACAGGAAAACGACGTACCCGACGAAGAAAAGACGAAAGTGAAGGGTCTGACGAAGAAGAGTAGTTTCAGCCTACCGACACTGACCAACATATTTAACACCAACACTAAACAGAGCAACTCAAAATGAGTATTTCTGCGAAAGACGTAAAAGAATTACGAGAACAAACCGGGGCCGGCATGATGGACTGCAAGAAGGCCCTTGAGGAAGCGGATGGCGACTTCGACAGAGCCATTGAAATTTTAAGAAAGAAAGGACAGAAGCTTTCCGAGAAAAGATCCGACCGTGAAGCCAACCAGGGACTGATTGTCACTAAGGTTAGCGATGACGGCTCAAAAGCAGCTGCCCTGGAAATCAATTGCGAGACCGACTTCGTTGCGCGAAATGAAGACTTCCAGAAACGGGCAGACCAATTTGTAAGCCTGGTCTTTGAAGAAGAGCTTGAGTCTGTAGAAGATCTGATGAAAGCAAATGTTGACGGGCTTACGGTTCAAGACCACCTGAAAGACATGGTCGGTAAGATCGGTGAAAAGATTGAGATCAACCGCGTAGTACTTGCAAAGTCCGACGGCCAGCTGGTCTCCTATATTCACCCCGGCAACCAACTGGGCGTGCTGGTAGAATTTGAGGGCGAAATTGACGACGCCGACATCGGCAAAGATATTGCCATGCAGGTTGCCGCAATGAAACCTCTTTCAGTTACCAGAGACGGAGTGGACAGCACCATCGTTGAAAAGGAGCTGGAGATTGCCAAAGACCAGCTTCTGAATGAAGGTAAACCCGAAGAAATTGCTGAGAAGGCGGCACAAGGAAAACTCAGAAGGTTTTATGAAGAGCGTGTTCTGCTTGAACAGAAATTCGTAAAAGACAACAGCCTTTCCGTTAAGGAGTATCTCAAGCAAAATGATACCCCCTTGGTTAAATCATTTCACCGGCTGCAGCTGGGCAATGATTCCTAATCATTTTTTCTGATAAAAAGGCTACCAATTCGGTAGCCTTTTTTTTATATATAAACGATTTAAAACAGCAGTAAAAAAGGATAATTGTGGCCAACAAATATAAGCGTATACTACTCAAGCTAAGCGGAGAAGCACTTCTAGGAGAGCAGGGACACGGAATAGACGGGAACATTCTTACCCAGTATGCCAATGAAATCAAATCCGTACACGATGAAGGCTACGAACTGTGCGTGGTAATCGGCGGCGGAAATATCTTTCGCGGCGTTAAGGGAGCCACCGAAGGCATGGACCGGGTTCAGGGCGATTACATGGGCATGCTGGCAACCATGATCAACAGCATGGCATTTCAGGACGCCTTAGAACGTAAGGGCGTCCATACCCGGCTGATGTCAGCCATACGCATGGAAGAAATCGCCGAGCCCTATATCAGGCGGCGGGCCATTCGACACCTCGAAAAAGGACGCGTGGTCATTTTCGGAGCAGGCACCGGCAACCCTTATTTCACAACTGATACTGCAGCGGCCCTGCGTGCCATTGAAGTTGAAGCCGAGGTTATATTAAAAGGCACCCGCGTGGACGGAATATATGACGCCGACCCGGAGCAAGAACCGGATGCCAAAAAATTCCAGACCATCACCGGAGATGAAGTTCTCAGCCGCAGGCTGGATATCATGGACCTGACCGCTTTCACACTGTGCCGGGAAAATGAGACGCCCCTGATTGTTTTTAACATGAATATAGTAGGCAACCTAAAGAAGGCACTTAACGGAGACAGCGACGTAGGCTCTAAGGTTGTTTGGGAAGAAAGCTAGATTTGTTAACTTCAGTTTTTATTGACTCTATTGCCGTTTACAAACTTCTAACCAGATTGAGAAAATTATGATACCTAAGGAGTTGCAGTCCATAATCAAACAGGCCAATAATAAGATGGACGAGGCCGTGAATTATTTTAAAACCGAGCTGTCGCATGTGAGGGCAGGGAAGGCTCAGCCCTCACTGCTTGACGGGGTTAAGGTTGACTATTACGGCAGCAAAACCCCCTTAAATCAGCTGGCGAATGTAAGCGCACCCGAAGCGCGCATGCTTACCGTACAGCCTTACGATAAATCGGCAATGGAAGATATTGAAAAAGCAATCATGTCGGCCGGGCTTGGACTGAATCCAAGCAATGACGGAAATATCATACGCATACCTCTGCCCATTTTATCTGAGGAGCGCCGTAAAGATTTGGTGAAGCGCTGCGGTGAAATGGCTGAAGACGCCCGCATCAGCGTTCGGAATACGCGCCGCAACGCCAATGATGAAATCAAGAAAAAAGTTCAGGAAGAATCCCTGCCGGAAGATTCAAAATTTGAATCGGAAGAAGAGATACAAAATATTACCGATCAGCATACCAAAAAAATTGACGAGCTTCTGGAACAGAAAGAAAAAGAGATTATGACAGTTTAGGTTTAATCTCCAACACACGAATCGCAAATTACAAACAAATCACAAATTCGAATAAATACATTCAATACGGCGGATCATCCGTTTATACTCGTTTTGAGTTTCTGTCATTTTCATTTGTTTGTTATTTGGTGCTTGTCACTTGATCATTAATAGATGTATATATCCGAGCTAGAATTACAGGGCTTCAAGAGTTTTGCCTATAAAACCCAGGTGAAATTCGACAAGGGCATTACCGCGATAGTCGGTCCCAACGGGTGCGGTAAATCGAATATAGTAGATGCCATGCGCTGGGTGCTTGGCGAGCAGCGCCCCACCCTGCTGCGTTCCGCCAGTATGACTAACGTCATTTTCAATGGCACTGCCAAGAAGAATGCTCTCGGCATGGCCGAAGTTGCCCTTACTTTTGTGAATAACAAAGGCCTGCTGCCCACAGAGTATAACGAAGTTACCATATCCAGGCGCCTGTACCGTTCGGGAGAGAGCGAATATCTCATCAACGGAACCACCTGCCGGCTGAAGGATATTTCCGAGCTGTTTATGGATACGGGCATGAGCTCGGATGCCTATTCCGTGATTGAGCTCAAGATGGTTGAAGAGATCCTCAATGACAAGAATAATGACCGGCGGCGTCTTTTTGAAGAAGCAGCCGGAGTTACCCGGTACAAAGAGAAGCGTAAGAAGACCTTCCGCAAACTGGATGAAGCGCAAAAAGACCTCCAGCGCGTGGAAGACATCCTGGTAGAGGTTCGAAAAAACACCCGCTCCCTGGAAATACAGGCGGAGAAAGCCCAGAAAGCGAAGAAATACCGCAAAGAGCTGGAACACCTCGACAAGGCACTGAACCTGCACGAATACAAAAAAATACAGGAAGAGCTGGAACCGCTGCAGGAACGCATTGCAAATGCGGAAAAAGAGAAGAAAGAGATCATTGCCAAAGCTGATAAGCTGGAACAGGCTGAGGAAGCCGCGAGAAATGCCCTCAACGAAAAAGAACGCAACCAGGCCGAAGCTCAGCGCCGGGTAAGCCAGCTCCATTCCAAAATTCAGGATACCGAAACCAACCTCCGCATTACCAAAGAGAAGATCAGTAATGAAGAAGGAGTCATCGAGCAGTACACCAAGGATATTGAGCAAGGCAAGCAAGATTTAAAAGACCTGCGCGAACTCTTTCAAAACAGTAAGAACAAACTTGAGACCTTTGAGAAAGATCTTCAAAAAGCCGGGCAGAACCTCAAAGATTCCAAAGAGAAGTACACCTCCGTACAGCAGAAGTACTCCTCTATACGGGAAAATTTGAGGCAGCTGGAGCAGGAATTCAGTGAGACTAACCGCAAGCTCAACGAACTTCAATCCGAGCGGATCCGAATCGAGTCGAAACTGGAAAATACCGAAGGCGATCTCATCCGCATTCGCGAGGAAATTGAAGATCTCGAAGACGAGATAGAAAACTTTAAAGGTGAAAAAGGGCTGCTGTCCGAAAAGCTGGAGACAGCCCGGGAAGCCCAAAAAAAGCAGCAGGAAACACTCAGCAGCGCAAAAGAAAAACGCGAGTCCCTAAGCCAAACGCGCGATGAGCTGAAGGACCAGGTACGCAGTTACCAGAGCAGCCTGGATTCTATAGAGTCAGAAATTTCACTGCTCAGAGACATCGCCAATTCCAATGAAGCGTTCCCATCCAGCGTACAGTACCTGCTGGATGAGCACCAGGGTCAATTTGAGCTGCTTGACGTCGTTTCAAATATCCTTTCGACCGATGAAGAGCATGCCGTAGCCCTGGAAGCCGTTCTTGGCGAGTCGCTGAACTTTGTGGTAGTCAATACCCTGTCTGATGCCCGGAAGGCTGCCTCCCTGCTCAAGGATGAGGATAAGGGCCGGGCAACTTTTATTCCACTCGACCGACTGAGCGACAGCTACGAAGTTGAAGGAGATTCCCTTTTCCATCAGGCTGAAACACAGAAAAAATTTGAACCCCTTAGTCAGCTGCTGCTGGGTAATGTGCTTGTTTTCGATTCGGTTGAGGAAGCACACAAAAAGCTACAGGGCAGCCGAAATATCGGTGTGACCCTCGAAGGGGAAGTCATAACTTCCAACCGGTTCCTGCAAAGCGGAAGCAAGAGTAAGAATGCCGGCATCAGGGTTGGAATGAAGGACAAGATTGAAAAACTGGAAAACAAGTCCGAAATGGCAAGCTCCAGAATTGAAAAAGCCCAAGAGGAACTGAAGGAGGTTCAGGAGGAGTACGAAGAAATCAATCTTCAAGAACTGGAGCAAGAGCTGAAAGGAAAAGAGAAAGAAGTAAGGAATATTGAAAACCGCATCAACAGCTTCGACTCCAAGATACAGGTCTATGAAAAAAATATCGGCGAGCTGAAGAACAGGCGGGAATCGCTGATTAGCAGTGAAGGCAATGCCCAGGAGAAGCTTGATGGATTGCAGCCCAAACAGAAAGAGCTGCAGAAGCAACTAAAAGACCTTAATGAACAGCAGGAAGAGAAAAAACAGGAGCTACAGGACCTTGAAGAGGAGCGCTCCATTGCCCAAAGCCGCTACAATGATGCCCAGCTGAAACACCAGGACCTGCAGAACAAGGTTGAAAATCACGAACGGGACATAAAACGGGCGGAAAACGGCATAAAAAGTGTTAAAGAGCGGCTGGAACTGCGTTCTGAGAAAACCGAAGAAGCCAAGAAACGCATTGAGCGGTACAAGTCATCCATTGAACAGTACGAAGACGAGCTTGAAAAGAACCGCCAGAAGAAAAAAGAGGCCGACAAAGCCCTGGAGGAAGCCGAGCAGAGTTCTGCCAAACAGCGCGGCAATATCAATGAGATTGAAAAAGAGCTGAAAGAGGTGAGGCGCCGCAAGGAGGTAAACATGGAGCTGGTGCATCACCTGGCCATGGCCAAAGAGAAGTTCGAGATGCAAATCGAGAACCTCTCCGATCATATTTGGGACACTTACGGCATACTGATGGACCAGATCGATGTTACGCTGCCGGAAGATAAAGAACCGGAGGAAGCCAAAGAACGCATCAGCTGGCTGCGGCAGAAGCTGAACAAGATCGGCGATGTAAACCCGCTGGCCATCGAGGAGTTTGAAGAGGAGAAAGAGCGGCTCGACTTTTATGAAGAGCAGATTGAAGACCTCCATAAAGCCGAGCAGGAGCTTCGCGAGACCATCAATGAGATTAACAAAACAGCAACCGAGCGTTTCAACAAGACCTTCGAAAAAATTCGAGAGAACTTCATCGATGTGTTTCACACGCTTTTTAACGAAGACGACTTTTGCGACCTTGTTATTGATGAAGAGGCTGAAGATCCTCTGGAAGCCAGCATAGAGATAAAAGCGAATCCCCGCGGCAAGCGTCCTTCCACCATCAACCAGCTTTCGGGAGGGGAAAAAACCCTCACCGCCATTGCGCTGCTCTTTGCCATCTACCTGGTAAAACCCTCCCCTTTCTGCGTGCTCGACGAGGTCGACGCCCCGTTAGATGACGCCAATATCGAGCGTTTTGCCAATATGATTAAACGCTTCAGTGAAGAGACCCAGTTTATCATCATTACCCATAACAAGAAGACCATGGGTAAAGCCGAAATGATGTACGGCATTACCATGCCGGAAACCGGTATCAGCCGCCTGGTCGGGGTAAAGCTCGATGAAGTGGCCGAAGC
>DATFJD010000053.1:0-4282 GCA_035269475.1 Halalkalibaculum sp. | reverse complement strand
ACGCAAGAGCACTTGGTAAAAAGCTTCATCTGAAAGTCGCTTAAATGCAGCGAACCATGCCTTACACTCGGACAGGAACTCCGCTGCGCTTCGTTCCTGCCGGTGAAGGCTGCGTTAGGCCCCAAAGGAGCACCGGATGTTAAAAAGCCATATGGATGCATGTGAGCAGCATTTATTGTCGATTAGCCAAGTTCCAGCCAATTCAGGACACTCTTTGCATAAGGGAACGCCGAGAGAGGCCTTTATCAAAGCTTATCTGGAAAGCCACTTGCCCTCAAATGTGGCAATCGGAACGGGTGAGATTATTGATGCCAATTCAAAGCCTGGTCAGCAAAGAAATCAGTACGACATTGTAATATACAAGCGCTCTTACCCTAAGCTCGATTTTGGTGGCGGCATATCTGGATTCTTGGTCGAATCGGTTATTGCTACAATCGAAGTTAAGTCCTCCCTGGATAAGAGTGAATTCACAAATGCTGCCAAGGCAGCATACAACTCAAAACAGTTAACTCCAAATGTAGTGAGCAGTTTTCACACCGGCTACATTCCCCCCGGCATTATAAATCTCATCGTGGCCTATGATGGGCCTGCCAGCATGAAAACCGTTCATGGCTGGGTAAGCCCTGTCTATTCTTCAGAGTCAATCCCACAGGCAACACTACCCCAAAGCGGCAAGGATCGCATAGGCAAGTGTGCCGATGCAATTGATGCTGTATTTGTTCTTGGGAAAGGTTTTATGTATTTCGATAATCTGCCATTTGGATTCGCCGATGATCAAATGCGTCAAGCGAATCCATCAATGAAATGGATATTATCAGATACAAATTCTGGCAACCTTCTGCTCCTTTTTCTTATTCTACAGGGAGCGACGGCGAACATTGAAGGCAAATGGCTAAATGCGATTCCATATCTTTCTACATTCCAGGTTCCAGGGCTGCAATGGGGGGCCTAACAAGTCGGTCAACCGGACGCCTACGGCGCCGGTTACCTTTGACGTGTGTGCCAGGCATGGCACGTAGCTAGTGGGGTGCAAGTCCCCACACCAGGTAAACGCAGAGCCGAAGGTTAGGAGAAGGACAAGGGCGTCATCGCGAGGTGAGGTCTGGAGGAAGTCCAATCCAAAGATGCAGGGCGACGAACAGGAACCGGATATGAGGTGTGGTACACCCGGGACGAGCGGGCACGTGACTTCGAAGTCCTCCATCTGCAATCGGGGTGTGCTTTATAAATCCGGCGTTTATGCATCGAAAGTTACGTGTCTTACCCTGGGAGGTCTCCCATGTGCCCCGGGACGTCGCGTGCGACAGAAATTGGCTGAGGGCGGAGCAATCGGCCCTGACCGCATGGGAGAAGTCAGCAGAAGGCATAGTAGGTGAAGGACGTCTCAACTGCCGGGACTGGAAACGAGCCCCGAGAATCGGGGAGGGCTCACCCCACTGAAGGCCTGAACGGTTTCCGAGAGGAATTAAATGACAGGGAAGCGAACCGTACATCGATCAAACATTAAACCGGCAAGACAATTGTGGTTGCCTTTTCATGTGAAGGGCGAATTGTTTGCGTCGAAGGCGGAATCCGTATTTCCGGACAGAAGCATGCAGTTAATGGAGGCGGTGGTGGAGCGGGGGAACCTGCACGCCGCTCTCAAACAAGTAGTGCGTAACGACGGGAGCCCCGGGATTGATGGGATGACGGCAAAGGAATTGCCAGAATACCTGAAGCGGAAGTGGCCCCGGATATGCAGGCAGCTACTAAAGGGGGAATACTCCCCGAAACCTGTGAAGCGGGTGAGGATACCAAAGCCCGGTGAAGGAATACGACAGCTGGGCATTCCCACAGCGGTGGATCGCTTCATCCAACAGGCCGTCATGCAAGAGTTGCAGCGGCAGTGGGACGCAACCTTTTCGGAGGCAAGCTACGGCTTTAGACCGAAGAGGAGTGCCCACATGGCAGTCCAAAAGGCCCAGGAGCATTTGAAGCAAGGGCGTCGATGGATTGTCGACATCGATCTTGAGAAGTTCTTTGACCGAGTGAACCACGACAAGCTGTTGTCCAAGGTTCGGGAGCGAGTCAGTGATGACAGAGTCATCAGACTGATTGCCGGATTCTTGAAATCCGGCATCAAGGATCACGACCATATAGTTGAGACGGTGGAAGGAACCCCGCAAGGGGGACCGCTGTCCCCACTTCTGGCGAACCTGATGCTAGATCAATTGGACAAAGAACTGGAGCGTCGGGGGCATCGGTTCGTGCGTTATGCCGATGACCTGAATATTTACGTCAGAAGCAGACGTGCGGGGAAACGGGTCTTAAAGAGTGTCAGCAATTAGCTGAGCAATCGAATGAAGCTGAACGTCAATGAGTCAAAAAGCGGTGTCGTTCTGCCCTGGAGATCTGAGTTTCTGGGGTTTTCATTCACCGCGAGACTCAAACGGCGCATCGGCCCAAATTCGATTAAGAAGTTTAAGGCAAAGGTAAGAGAGATGACCTTTCGTACCCGAGGTGTGCGTATCGGAAAGATAGTGGCGGGGCTCCGCCGTTACCTATTGGGCTGGCAGGCCTACTTCAATTTTGCCGAAGCGCGTTCAATCACGAAGGAACTCGACTCATGGATCAGGCGACGCCTTCGAAGCTACCTATGGAAGCAATGGGGGCGACGCGGATACCGGGAGTTGGTCAATCGAGGTGTGAGTAGGGATCTTGCATGGAATACCGCAAAATCAGCCCACGGCCCATGGCGTCTTAGCCGTAGCCCTGGGCTTGCATTCGCACTACCGGCCAAATACTTTGCAGGCCTGGGATTACCCCGACTGTATGTGAAGCAATCTTAGTCAACCGAACCGCCATGGTACGTGATCCGTATGCCTGGTGGTGTGGGAGGGGGGAGGTCGTGAGACCCCTCCCTATCCCGATTATAAAGCAAAAAAGAAAGATCAGGGGAGATTACGATATATATCTTTGCGGTGGCCGATTTTTACAACCAGGATTAAAAGGACATCTTCTTGAATTTCATAGATTATTCGATACTCTCCAACACGGATTCTGTGAAAAGGATTATTGCCTTTCATTTTGGTTGTGTCAGGATTTGGCAGGTCTTCCGCCAAGCTGTCGATTTTATCGGCTATGCGCTTTTGGTCAGCTTTGGGTATTTTCTTCAGCGCTTTCGCCGCCGACCTCTTGACCTCAACATGATAATTCAAAGCTCGAGTTCCTTTTTCAACTCATCCCAGGGTATTGGGTCTCCAGGCTCTTTTTTTGCCTTCCACGCATCCTCAATGTCAATCTGGTCCTCCATCTCTTGCAGAAGTTTGAGCTCCTTCAAAGAAACAAGAGCGGCAACCGGCTCTCCTCTCCGGGTTAAAACAAAGGATTCCTCGCCAAAAGCGACTCTATTGATAATATTTGAAAGTTTTTTTCTGGCGTCCGCAGTTGTTATTTTGTTAATCATAATAAGCACCTCAAATGTATAAAATGTTCTTTTTGTACATATTGTATATATAAAAACATATAATGTCAACAAAAATAAAAATCATATTGAGCTGGCGTTATAACCATTCGCTTGTGGGGACCGGGAAAAGCCGTCGATTTTTTTCAAATCCCTGGTTGGCGATTGTTTGAAGCCTTAAAAATAAGCTTTGGTATATGTTTCCCGGCCCCACAGCTCAACCGTTATGCGTCTCAGATATTGACATATTATATTTAATATATATACTCTTTATGGTATGTGGGAAATATATGAACATAGGCGTGTTTCTAAACAACTTGACTCCCTTCCAAAAGACGTATTGAAGAGATATGAAAAATGGAAAGACATTGTGACCATTTCTGGTCCTCAGGGACTTCGCAAAATCAAAGGGTTACATGACGAATCTTTACGTGGCGAATGGAAAGGGCATCGATCGTCTCGATTAAATCAACAATATAGGGTTATCTATAGGGTTGAAAAGGACAAAGTTTTAATTCAAGTCATTAATGTAACGCCACATGACTACCGGAGGAAGTAAATGAAAGATTTCCGTAAAGCTAAAAAGCGTATTAATGTCACTGTAGGCGAATCTGTTAAAATTATTAGAGAGTTACAAGATCTTAGCCAAAATGATCTGGCCGAGTTAACCGGAATTCCTCAATCTACTATCTCAGCAATAGAAAATGATAGAGTTCAACTTGGTGTCGAGAGAGCAAAGGTTTTAGCAAGAGCACTACAATGTCATCCGGCTGTCCTCGTATTTCCGGGTTGGGATGTAAAGCAAGAGTCAGCCGCATAACCTCGCTGGTCCAGGGGACG
>DATFJD010000052.1:0-3863 GCA_035269475.1 Halalkalibaculum sp. | reverse complement strand
GTCGAAAATATGGTTATCGCTGCCTCCAGGTACGGATACCGGGCCGGTGTGAGCTTGGAAGAGCCCGAAGGCGGCAAGCCGTTCATTGAAATTTCCCTGTCCGCAGACGAGGCCATACCGAAAGATGAGCTGGTTGCCTATATCGACAAGCGGCAGTCAACCCGTAACGAGTATGAAGATAAAGCGGTGCCGGATTCCGATTTGGAGTCCTTGAAGAACTCCTTTGATTTTGAAGGCATCAATGTGCTGCTGCTGACCGGCGGCGAAGGCCGGGACCGGCTCGAGCCTCTGATCATCGAAGGCAGCAACCGGCAGTTTCAGAACAAGAAATTTGTGGAGGAGCTGGTAAAGTGGATCCGGTTTTCCAATAAAAACGCCCGGGCAAAGGCGGACGGGTTATGGGCGAAATGCCTGGGCCTGCCCAATATCCCCCGTTTTATGGGCAAATTCGTAATGAAATACCTTATGTCGGCTAAGAGCGAAGCCAAGCGATGGAAGAAACTGATCGACGCAACGGCAGGATTCGCCCTGTTTACGGCTGACCGCAATGATGCAGCTCACTGGTTAAGGCTGGGACGGGCGTTTCAGCGGTTTGCGCTGACCGCAACCAAGCTCACTATCAGTCATGCCCATGTAAACATGCCCTGTGAAGAGGTGGAGGTGAGACGGAAATTGGCAGAGGAGTTCCACCTCGGCAGCAAGCACCCCTTGCTGCTTATCAGGTTCGGTTATTCCGAGAAGATGCCCTATTCGCTGCGCAGGGATTTTGATGAGGTGGTCAAAGCCGGCTGAAAGCGAGTGCCATAGCTACAGTCCGCTAATGGAAACCAAAAGCGCAATAGGCACTACGCCGATAAGCAATATGCCCCCCTCATGTCATGTTACGTGACAACAAGCCCCTGAAAGAAATAGGAAGTACAAGAAACAGTGCGCGGATCTTGAGGTATGATAAAAAATTTGGCCCTGCAACCGCTCATTAGCTTCACTGGAACACCTTGCAAAACAACCGAAAACAAAGCCTGTATTCAATAATATTGGCATGGTAACGATCCCTGTACTATTATTCTACCGGATCGTATGGCAGATTTACCAACCGGAATCTTACCTAACATATAGAAACCATGAAAGCATTTATTGTCACAACTTATGGATCTCCCGAGGTGCTTCAGCTCCGGGATGTGGAGAAACCCACACCCAAAGACCATGAAGTACTGATCAGGGTAATCGCTACAACGGTATCATCGGGAGACTGGCGTATAAGAAGTCTTGATGTGCCAACCGGTTTTAAAACCATATCACGCTTAATTTTTGGCTTTTCCAAACCAAGGCAGCCTATTCTGGGAACCGAGTTTTCCGGCGAAATTGAATCAATTGGCAGCAGCGTCACCGGTTTCAGGGTTGGGGACCCCGTATTTGGCTACAGTGATTCTAAAATGGGAGCCCACGCCGAATATCTATGCATGCCGGAAGACGGCGCGATAGCAATAAAGCCGGCTAACCTTAGCTTCGAGGAAGCTGCAGCTCTATCTTTTGGCGGAGCGACAGCGCTCAATTTTTTCCGGAGAGGAAATCTTCAAAGCGGCGAGAAAGTGCTTGTCAACGGTGCTTCGGGAGCAGTGGGTACCGCAGCGGTTCAGATCGCCCGGCACTTCGGAGCCGTCGTGACCGGGGTGTGCAGCACCCGGAATATAGAACTGGTACGATCGCTGGGGGCAAGCCACGTGATAGATTATACGGCGGAAGATTTCACAAAAAACAGTGAAACCTATGATATTATCATGGATACGGCCGGCACGGCTCCGTTTTCACACTGCAAAGAATCTTTAACGAAGGGCGGACGCCTGCTCAAAGTGTTAGGCAGCATGCCCGATATGCTTCAGGCACCCATGGTTTCGATGATAAGCGATAAGAAGGTTATCGCAGGTCCGGCCTCCGGGAGCCGGGAAGATTTGCAATTTCTGGCGGAATTGGCTGAGAAAGGCGAATACAAACCGGTTATCGACCGCCGCTACCCCTTTGAACAGATGGTCGAGGCTCATCGCTATGTCGACACCGGGAGAAAAAGAGGGAATGTTGTGGTAACCGTACAGCCGCCGAAAAGACGGGTTGACGTAGCCTAATAAACCGGATGCGGTAATTAACCCGCCATCCCCACGATGATGCACAGGCAGCATAAAAGAAGTGCAATCGGGGTCCCCACTTTTCGCTCGGATTCACTTCCAGATACTAAGTTTCCAAGCGTGCTTAGTGCAAACAGAAGGACGAGAATCCATACCCCATACCCGCTTACTTTTGGTGCCTCAAGGATCTGGATGATCCCAGCTTGTTCAAGCAGGATAATACCTCCAAATACTAAAACCGGGATTGATATGGCGCTTGCAATCCTGAGTTTAGCAGGTAGTTTTTTATGTCGACCGCCCCACGCAAACTTCCCTAAGGGTAGTCCGGTGGCCAGCAGCAGCTGAAAGACGGCCAGAGCTGATAATCCTGCGACACCGAGCCAAGCTGCCAGCTTATTCAACTCAAATGACTGCCTGTACTGACTTGAAAGAACCAAATTGCCGGTGGAGAAGTCGACCAGGCACCGACTGGTTCCGAGCGTATAGGGAGCGTCCACTATGATAGCTTCCTTCCCGCTTAATTTAGCCTGCCGGTATTCAAGGAAGGCTCCCGTGTTCAGTGTTTCTGTCACCCTGTCGATAGGTTGACCGGGAGTAATCATTGAGCATAAAATCCTTACCTCCTTTTCGGCTTCAAACCATAAAAACGTGGTTGCAATGAAGCCAAGGAACAAGGCGATTCCAATAAAAGCTTTCAAGTAAATCTTCATTTCCATGGCTCTTCGTTCTCCTTTCTTGACCGCATCCTCCGGCTGATCCAGTAATCAATCCCAATTTTACCTGATCTGTTCTCCAATAGATTTTTCATTCATATAGGAAGATTAACTCTCTATAAAAGCTATAACAAGCTTTATGGTGAGCAATATACGCCATCCCCCTAATTATTGGAAGCAGTGAAGTTCTATGAGGATCAGAGCAGTTCAAATTTAATTTACTAAACATGCATATTTCCTCATCGCCCAATTAATAGAGGAGCAGCCCTGAATCAACAAAACTGCCAGCCGGCGGGATTAAAGTACGCACTAAAGAAAAAGTTGCGGCACTTTATGACAGCCTGATAGTTCCGTGTATCATAAAAGTTGCACTCGGTTTTAAAAACCAATTCATCACCACAAAAGACTCTTGCCTATACGGTTTATAAATCAATTCACAAGGTAAACCGGCATTCAGGAAGTTACTCACCCACCTAATTGGGATAACAAGTCAGGCCCTACAACCGGCTGGCCCCGTTTTTCTGTCGAATTTTTTACAATGAGTACTCGTTTTTATTATTATGAGGAAGCGTAAAAATAACAGTAAGATCCGGAGAGTGGAACCTAATAGGATGGTTGTGAAATGACGATTCGCTGCCTTCATAAGTAGTATGCGGAGGAGCAGATGATAGGTCAGACGATCTCTCATTATCATATCACGGAAAAACTGGGCGAAGGAGGAATGGGCGTGGTCTACAAGGCCCGCGACACCAAACTGGACCGGGAGGTCGCCCTGAAGTTCCTGCCGGAGTCGCTCACTCCTACCGAAGAAGACCGCCAGCGCTTTATCCGTGAGGCCAAATCAGCCGCGGCGCTGAACCATCCCAACATTTGTACCATTTATTCTGTCGACGAACATGACGGCCGGCAGTTCATCTCTATGGAGTACATTGAGGGAAAGACCCTGCGGGCAATAATGGATCGCGGGGAACTGACCATTGAGCAATCCATCGGCTACGCCTGCGAGATCGCCGAAGCCTTGGAGAAAGCC
>DATFJD010000051.1:0-5414 GCA_035269475.1 Halalkalibaculum sp. | reverse complement strand
AGATATGGTTCGTAGTGTTCTCCTCGTCAATTGCTTGGCGATTGCCGCAGCTGCTCTTCGCGTCCGTTACCCACTAAAAGAGATTCTCCAGCCCCCTGAATCTTGAATCCTGCATCTTGCATCCTGAATCCTGCCCTAATTCATCTTCGCCTTAGTCTGCAGGAGAATGTCCTCAATTTCATCCTGTGAAACATAATAATGCTCATTGCAGAAATGACAGACCAGTTCCTGCCCTTCATCACTGATTTCTTTCAGGTCATCATAGCCAAGCATGGCAAGCGCATCAACGAATCTCTTGCGGGTACACCGGCAGAAAAAATCAACCGGCTGGCGATCAAGCTCCTTAACTTTTATGGGGTGCATTACCTTCTGCATAAGCTCGTCGATATAATGCCCGCCCTCAAACATCTTGTGGATAGATTCGAAGTTTTTCATCTTTTGCTGCAGTTTATCGATTTTGCCCTCGGGAGCATCCGGCATGCGCTGAACAAGAACCCCTCCTGCTTCTGTGACAACACCGTTGTCATCAATCCCCACATCCAGCAAAATAGCGGAAGGCACCTGCTCTGACTGCACCATATAGTAAGCCAGGTCGTCGGTTATATTACCGCTTATCAGTTCAATGGTACTTCTGCGCGGTTCGGCTTCATTGTACAGGGTTTTTGTAAAGGTAAGCAGGCCAATTCCAAGACCGTCCCCGATGGTTACATCTTCCTTACTGTAATCCAGTTCTACTTCCGGACGCTGCACATAACCGCGAATTTCGCCTACCCGGCTTGCCTCGGCTACGACCGAACCTACCGGCCCGTCGCCCTCAAAACGAAGCTGAACGCGTTCTTCTCCCTTCAGCTCGGATGCCATAAGCATGGTTCCGGTAAGCGCGCGTCCGAGCAAAACTGTATTCAGCAGGGAGAGGTGATGCTTTTTCTGTGCTGTTTTAACGACATCACTGGTTTTAACTACAGAAATTTTAAAATGACCGTCTTTGGTGATTCCCTTGATCAGCCGGTCTTTCAGTTTAAAATCTTCTTTGGATAACATATTAAATACAAATGGAATTAGTTTATCTGATACGGCACACCTAACAAAAAAGGCGGCCCAAACATTTTGAGCCGCCAGTCATTCTAATGTTTCACGGCTTTTTACTGTTTGCCCCGGTACATTTCTCCGATATGCCCTGAAAATTCACTTTTGGAAGAGTAGATGCGGTGAATTCTGCCCACATTATTGATTCTCTGTTCAGCCAGAATATTAGACGATACAAAAGTCGGGGTGTCGTTTTCTTCGGAATATTCCAGTATATCAAGAATGGTATCGTAGATTTTTGATGCTTTCTGATGAGCCCTATCCGGATTATACCCTTCCAGTTCGCTGGCGACGTTAATGAGTCCGCCTGCATTGATAACATAGTCAGGCGCGTAAATAATGCCCCGGTCCATCAGCATCTGCCCGTGCTTGTCTTCCTCGTCGAGTACATTGTTGGCACCGCCTGCTATAATATCACAGTTGAAATGATCGAGGGTGTCATCATTTACAATTCCACCAAGGGCGCAGGGGCTGAAAATATCCACATCCAATCCGTAGATGTCATCGGGATCAACCACTGTTGCGTTAACTTCATTTGCAAGTTCTTCGACTTTATCCTCGTAGATGTCGCTTATGAAGAGTTCCGCACCCTCTTCTGCAAGCAGCTTGCACAGATACGAGCTAACGTGTCCTGCCCCCTGAACGGCAATCTTTCTGCCGTTTACCGAATCGTTATCATAGGCTTTCTTGCAGCAGGCTTTAATGCCCATATACACCCCATATGCCGTAACGGGAGAGGGGTCGCCGCTGCCGCCCAAAGACTTGGGTATGCCGGTTACATACTTGGTTTCTGAATTAACCCATTCCATATCCTGCACGTCAATTCCAACATCTTCTGCGGTGATGTATCGGCCGCCCAGGCTGTCAACAAATCGGCCGAATGCACGAAACAACTCCTCAGTTTTATCGGCTCGCGGATCGCCGATAATCACAGCTTTGCCGCCGCCCAGATTAAGCCCGGAGATGGCTGCCTTGTAGGTCATACCACGGGATAGCCGCAGGACATCACGAATGGCCTCTTCTTCATTATTGTAGGGCCACATGCGGGTTCCGCCCAATGCAGGTCCAAGGGTGGTATTATGAATAGCTATAATAGCCTTCAAGCCTACGCTGGGTTCGGAACAAATAACAATTTGCTCATGCTCGTAAGATTGTAGCTGGTTGAAAAGCTTGAAATTGGTATCTTCTTTTTTTGCCGTTGACTTATCCACTGTAGTAGATTGCATTATGGTATGGGTTAAATTGTTAAGGCTATAATTCAGATGAGTTGTCACAGCTACTTGACGGAAACCTTTCAACGTTTACAACCTTAAACCGGCAGTGCTCTGTAACAACTCGTAAATAGTCTTTTTTGTATCAGGCTTTATCGAAGCAATGTCTGCAAAGCCTGGATAAAGTAAGAAAAAATGAAGAGATGTAGAAGAACAAACCGGGATATTCTATCCTATCAGAGCGAGTTGTGTCCGTTCAGGTTTGTTCGAAAAGCTATAATGAATTTTTGTTACTAAATTGTATCTTTGTTGAATGAAAAAAGGGCTCTAAATGCCCGGATAGTTTAGCTTAAGGTTTGACCGCCTTCTGCTTGTTTGTGAAAAAAATAAAAAAAATAAAAAATTATGTCTTTTCGCTGGGTCTTTTCAGAACCCGAGAGGGAGGAGGCTGCATCCATACTTCAGGAGGAGCTGGGCATTCCGCAAAAGATTGCCTACCTCTTATCCCTGAGAGGTATAGATACTTATGATAAAGCCAAGTCTTTTTTCAGGCCGGATTTAGAATTAATTCACGATCCTTTTTTAATGAAGGATATGGACAAGGGGACCGACCGTCTTGCCAAAGCTATCCGTGATAGGGAGAAAATTATAGTATACGGAGACTACGATGTAGACGGGACCACTGCAACTTCAATCCTTTATACCTTCCTCAAAGATTTCGGGGTCGATGTGGACTATTATATCCCTCACCGATTTAAAGACGGGTATGGAATTAATATTGAAGGAATTGAATATGCCGCCCGCAAGGAGGCGAAGCTCATAGTCTCGGTTGACTGTGGGATTACCGCTGTTGAGGAAACCAAGATTGCCAGGCAGAAAGGCATTGACCTGATAATATGCGATCACCATAACGTCGGGGATGAGATACCGGACGCCGTTGCTGTTTTAGATCCGAAAAGAGAAGATTGTAATTATCCTTTTGACGGGTTATCCGGAGCGGGAGTAGGTTTTAAGCTGGTTCAGGGTACCATTCGCAAACTTGGCCTTGGAGAGCAGCTGGCTTTTCAATTTCTGGATCTCGTAGCCATTTCAACCGCTTCCGATATTGTTCCCCTGGTTGATGAAAACCGGGTATTGATGCGCCAGGGACTGAAACGCATCAATAGCGATCCACGTATGGGCGTCAAAGCCCTCCTCGATCTTATTCAGATGGATGTCGGTTCGGTTACCACTTCCAACATCGTTTTTTCTATTGGCCCCCGCATTAACGCGGCAGGCAGAATGGGAGATGCCGGCAAGGCGGTAAAACTGCTAATTTCCGAAACGCCTGAGGAGGCCAAAGCCTGTGCCCATGAGCTGGAGTCGATAAACATCAAGAGGCGTGACAAAGACAGTAAGACCATGGAGGAGGCGATGTCGATGGTCGATAAAAACTACAACCTTGAAAAAATTTCTTCGATGGTCTTGCACGATCCCGGCTGGCATCTGGGAGTCATCGGTATCGTCGCCTCCCGGCTGGTTGACACTTTCTACCGGCCTGCCATTATGCTCAGTACGGTCGACGGGAAAATCAAGGGTTCGGCGCGGAGCATTAAAGGTTTTAATATATATGAAGCACTGAAGCAGTGCGAGGATTTGCTTGAACAGTTCGGGGGGCACGAATACGCAGCCGGGCTGACAATCAAAGAAGAGAACCTGCTTGAGTTTAGAAGACGAATCGATGAGATTGCCGCCGGTACGCTTGCTGAACAGGACTTTGAGCCGGAACTGCGCATCGACTGCGAATTGAAGCTTGAGGAAATCGACATGCGTTTCTGGAAGCTGATGAGTCAGTTCGAACCCTTCGGGCCCTGTAACCTGCGTCCAAATTTTGTAAGCCGGGATGTGGAGGTAGTCGGGGTTCCGACCATCGTGGGTTCAGGGCACCTGAAGATGAAAGTGTCACAGAATGGCTCAGGGGCTTTTGATGTGATCGGGTTTAATATGCACGAGTATCTGCCCATTATCAGAAACTCAAAAAAGAAGACCATAGATATTGCCTATTCCCTTGAAGAGAATTACTGGAACGGGCGAAGGTCACTGCAAATCAGGCTCCGGGATATTCACCTCAGGAAAGATGAATAAAATCTGATTGCTTACTTTTGATATAGTTTAAAAGCTGTTATATTTGGCAACTCTAAATGCAAGGGACTGTAGCTCAGTTGGTAGAGCATACGACTGAAAATCGTAGTGTCGGCGGTTCGATTCCGCCCGGTCCCACGCGAAGCCTTGCGGTTCTCTGAACCGCAAGGCTTTTTTTATGTCCGGTTTTTGCGGGAAGCGAATATCTGAGAATGATTTAATCAAGAGAAAGTCAAAAATCAGTTATCATGCGTGGAATTCCCTGCCTGTATTATTTATTTATGTTACCCAAAAGGCGAATGAAGGTTCTTTTAAGAGAAATAAATTGTGAAACATTAAAATTTTTTAATAATATTGTATTGAGGTTAAAAAAAATATCTCATCGTTGGCTTTAACGTTTGCAACCTAAAGTTTTTAAAAAGTTTTAAGAGAAGAGAGGTTCCCCATGAATAAACAAACTGCAAAGAGTGTCCTGATTGTAGAGGACGATATGTTGCTATCCCTGGTAGAAGAGCGTCTCATTGAAAAGATGGGCCATAAAGTTGCTGCCAAAGTAGGTTCGGGAAGAGAAGCCATAGATAAGGCAAAAGAGTTGAATCCAGATATCATTCTCATGGATATCGTTTTAAAGGGTGATATAGATGGTATTGAGGCGATGGAAGAGATTCGAAAGCACTCTAAGGTACCGGTGATCTATCTCTCAGGAAATTCCGATCGCTTTAATTTTGAAAGAGCCAAGAAGACCGGTTTCACCGATTACCTGGTTAAGCCAATAACCAGTAATGATTTATACAAGCCGTTTGAAAAGGCTTTTGCCGATGATAAGGATGAGGATAGAGAAACTTCTGTGTTTTCGAGAAGTGAAAAGGCCAACCTGAATAAAACGGCCTAATCCGCGTGCCGGTGTTTTAGCAGAATCCGGCCGATTTGCCGGCCGTTGAGGATTTTCTGTATCTCAGTTTCAAGGCCGTCCAGTGAAACCTCACTGGAAATATC
>DATFJD010000050.1:0-2357 GCA_035269475.1 Halalkalibaculum sp. | reverse complement strand
CTGAAACTTTTTTTCATATAACGGAGGTGATTTAAGGTGATGCCGCACTTTCAGTTATGCGCCTCAAAGTTGTTCTATTTATGATTAAAAAGCAACGGAGGATCACTGTCTAAAATGCCTTTCGGATGGCACGGGTTTACTGATTGCCCGGCCATTCGCTAGGTTTGGAACACTTGTTTAGTGTTCACGTAATAGTTTACCTCATCGTTATCAAGTCTAAAATGATCGCATCGGCAATGGCAATGCCCTTGTCGGTCAGGGTGATACTGTCATCTATCTGTACCTTAGCCTCCGACTCCCGTTTCTCAAGATAGTTCAGCTGCCGGTCGTTGAATTCATAGTTGTAGCGATCCTTCATTTCATTCTTCCTGATTCCCTCTCTGGTTCGCAATCCCATCATGATCCGCTCTTCTGCAAGCTGCTCCAGGCTCAAGGTATCTTTCTCTTCCTCCAAGCCCTCTCTATCATCAGATAGATACTTCCTTAAATCAGCCTTGTTGTTCCACCTGGTGGCATCGTTATTTCCCTCCCACCAAAAGGAATGCGCGCCGGGTCCCATACCCAGGTAATTTCGATGCTTCCAGTAATTGCTGTTATGTACGGCTTCGTGTCCGGGCTTACTGTAATTACTGACTTCATAGCGGTGTATGCCGGCATCACAAAGCAGTTCATTCAACAGCTTAAAATGGTCGGCCACCTTGTCGTCTTCGGGTGGCGCCAGGCGTCCCAGCTCTACCTGTTTTCCCAGCCGTGTCCCGGACTCTATGGTTAGGGAATAAGCAGAAACGTGAAGGGGGTTAAAGTTCAGCAGCTCCCGGATATCTTTCTCCAGCTCTTCCAGGCTCTGCCCCGGGTTCCCATAGATCAGATCAACGGTAAAGGTCTGAAACCCTAATTTGCTCAACAGCTCCAGGCTTTTCAAAGCCTCCTGCCGGGTATGTGCCCGGTTCATAAACCGGAGCAGATCCGGATTAAAACTCTGCACCCCCATGCTGGCCCGGTTCACGCCCAGCTTCCTCAACTCTTCCAGATACTCCTGCGACACGTCATCAGGATTCATTTCGATTGTCAGTTCCTTAATATCGGTGTCGAAAGTATTACGGACAGCGGTGAAAACCCGTTCCAGCTGTTCGGGTGAAAGCAGGGAAGGCGTGCCTCCACCGACGTAAAGAGTCTCAATTTTCTCTTCAACATAGCCCGTATTTGAATAGCTGCGGATCTCCTTTATCAGGCTATCTACAAAGGCATCCCGCTCTCCTTTTCGCGTAACGAAATAGAAATCACAGTATGAGCATGCCTGTTTGCAGAATGGTATGTGCAGATAAATTCCGGACACAAATAACGTCAAATTCTAAATTTTGAATGTTTAATTTTAAATTTCAGAGATGAATTCTACCAAGGAAAATGCCATGGCCGACATTCAAAATTCAACATTTAAAATTCAACATTCTTCCAGGAGGCACTTGCTCGATATTCTGTGGTTCAATCAGCCTTTGGCTTATAAAAAGGGTTGCTCTCGTAGGTATCCTTTTGCTGATAGGCCCGGGAATATTTAACATAATTATCCGCGTGGCCGGTTATGGAATCAAGCTCCTCCTGGCTCAGCTCTCGAACCTTCTTGACCGGTGAGCCCATATAGAGATAACCCGACTCCAGACGCTTTCCGGGCGGTACCAGGCTGCCCGCAGCAACGATGACATCCGACTCAATGATCACATTGTCAAGTACGGTAGACTGAATGCCAATCAATACCCTGTCATGAATGGTACAACCGTGAATCATGGCGCTGTGTCCGACCGTTACTTCACTTCCGATCTTGGTCGGCCCGGTCTGATTCATCACATGTATGCAGGTGTTATCCTGGATATTGGATCTATCACCGATTTCAATCCAGTTGACATCGCCCCTTATCGTTACATTAAACCAGACGCTGCTTTCTTTACCGATAGTTACATCACCGATAATATCCGCACTCGGTGCTACAAATACGCTGTCATCGAAATGCGGACTTTTCCCCAAAAATTCATAAACCATGCTAATTCGATTCTTTCATATAAACATCAATTAGAGTCTTGAAGTCTTGGTAAGACGGCGGATTTTGCTGAAGTTTTTCACCGTTGATAAAAAATGTGGGAGTAGAATCTACGCCCATCTGAACACCCTCCTGCTTTTCCTCCATTACGGCTTTTTGCGTTTCTGCTGCATTCAGATCTTCTTTAAACTTATCCAGGTCCAGCCCTATTTCCTTGGCATAGCCCAGAATCCTGGCCTGTGCGCTTCCGGAAGCCCACTGCTGCTGGTTTTCAAAAAGCATATTATGCATTTCCAGGAATTTGCCCTGGTTTTTAGCCGCTTCT
>DATFJD010000049.1:0-6379 GCA_035269475.1 Halalkalibaculum sp. | reverse complement strand
TGACGGCCGGAGGAAAGGTCAGCCTGCTCATAAACGAACGTTCGGGCAGCTTTACTGAAGTTTCAAACCTGCCTGCAAGCGAAGAGGTTATTGATATAGATGTGTCTGATATTGACAGTGATGCCAACTTAGACCTGCTGGTATGGAATAGCGAAGGCATTTTCCAGGTTTATTTTAATAGTGAGAAAGGAAACTGGGATGAGATTAAACTGGTGGAAACCGCCCCCCGGCTCCCGGAAGAAGCAAACGGAGTCGGCAAGCTGTTTGCCGCGGATCTGGACAATAGCGGCAGCAACGATCTTATGGCCGTAACCGAAGATAGATCCTACTACTGGCTGGCCGATGAAAACCTGAATCTTTCTTCCGAAGCCCGGGAAGCACAAGGCGGCGTTTTGGGCCTGGCTGACTTTAACGGTGATACACGGCTCGATATGATCTCACTCAATTCCGAGGGGCAGACTTCCCTGGGAATAAACAGCGGTGGCAAGGATTACCTGGCCAGGATCATCAGGCCCAGGGCATCGGGCTCTTTGGGAGACCGGCGCATCAACTCCTTTGGAATAGGAGGGGAGATTGAAATTCGTTCGGGACTGCTGTACCAGAAACAGCTGATTAAACAGCCCTGGGTGCATTTGGGGTTAGGTACTTACGAGGAGGCAGAAGTGTTGCGAATTATCTGGCCAAACGGTTCCTCCCAATCAGAATTTGCCGAACTGGGATATGACTCTAAAATATTCAATGAACAGGTACTCAAAGGGTCGTGCCCCTGGGTGTTTACCTATAACGGTAAAGAAATGGAATTTGTGACTGATTTTCTCTGGCGAACAGGCCTTGGAATCAGGATCAATGCACAGGGGGATGCCGATGTCATTCACAGTATCGACTGGATTAAAGTGGACGGAGACCAGCTGAAGCCGAAGGATGGATTTTATGATGTTCGAATTACAGCCGATCTTTGGGAGACCCACTTCTTTGACCATGTGTCGCTGATGGCCGTTGATCACCCGGAAGGCACTGAAGTATTTGTGGACGAGCGCTTTACCTTTCCGCCGGCAAAGCCGACCTTACACACGCTGAAAGGCCTGCAGCCGGTAGCGGCTGCTACCGACCAGAACGGGAGAGATGTTACAGATAAGATCAGGGAGCTTGACCGAAACTATGTCGACAATTTCAAGCTTACCAAATACCAGGGCATTGCCGAAGAACATTACCTGGAAGTAGACCTGGGAAACGGACTGCCTGAGAATGAGAACATAAAACTGGTTGCATCCGGATGGATATATCCCACAGATACTTCGGTAAATATTGCTATCAGCCAGGGCAGCCAGGAGGCTCCACATCCCCTAAGCCTGCAGGTACCGGACGGCGAAGGCGGATGGAAAATTGCCAAAGAAAATATCGGCTTCCCGGCAGGTAAAAGTAAGACGATGGTCATTGATCTTGAAGGCGTTTTTGAACCGGGAACGGAGCGAAAGGTCAGGCTGGCGACCAATATGGAAATTTACTGGAACCGAATGATATGGGGTATTGAAGAGGACAGCAGTTTGGCTGACAAGAAAGAGCTTGAATATTCTGAAGCCACGTTACGCTATCGCGGATTTTCCAAGGTAGAGCGTCCGGGCCGATTCGTCCCCGAGATGCCCGACTACCAGTCCATTAACGGCACGACGCCCATATGGAGTGACCTGGAAGGGTTTTATACGCGTTTCGGCCCCGTCAATGAGCTGTTAGAAGAAATTGACGACAGGTACGTTATTATGAATGCCGGGGATGAGCTGGTGTTCAGATTTCCTGAACTTGCGGAACCGGAAGCCGGTATGGATCGCGATTTTGTGCTGGTCGGCGACGGCTGGGTTAAAGACGGCGACTACAATACCGGTTTTTCAACGACTGTACTGCCGCTTCCCTATCATGGAATGGAAGACTACAGCGAAGCCCCGGGCCGGCTACAGGATGATCCGGTATTTCAGAAATTTCCGGGTGACTGGGTACATTATCATACGCGTTATGTTACCCCAAGAGCCTTTAGAACTGCACTACAATTTGATAAATAATAGTTTTGGTTATGAACTCAAAAGCCATAGGAAAAATAGCACTGGCCGTTTTTTTTCTAGCATTGCTGGCAACACCATATATTATCGATCAGATGGGGAACCGGGATTCTTCTGAGGTCTCGGTAAATAAGGAGGAGGCGTTGCAAAGATACGGCTTCTACCTGGAAGAGGTCTCTAAAGAGGCCGGTGTTGACTTCAGGCATCAGGCCCCTCAGCTGGATTCCAAAATTGAGCATATCATGCCGCAGGTAGCTTCCGTGGGCGCATCGGTCAGCGTAGTTGACTTCAATAATGACGGCCTGCAAGATTTCTACCTTACCAATAGCCGGTCAGGCACTGACAACGCATTGTATAAAAATAACGGAGACGGAACCTTTGTCGATGTAGCTGAAGCAATGGGCGTGGCTGCGTTAAATAACGAAGAAACGGGCGCCTCGATGGGTTCCATATGGGGCGATTATGACAACGACGGCTATGAAGACCTGTTTGTCTATAAGTGGGGGAAATCGTCTCTCTTCCACAATGACAAGGGTGAGGGCTTTACCGAGGTAACCGACCGAATTGATCTTCCCGAATGGGCAAATACCAATTCTGCCATATGGTTCGACTATGACCGTGACGGGAACCTGGATCTTTTCCTTGCCGGGTATTTTAATGAAAGCTTTGACTTGTGGAATTTGGAAACAACGAAAATAATGCCCGAAAGTTTTGAATATGCCAACAACGGGGGACGCAAGTACCTGTTTCATAATCAGGGCGATGGCACGTTTAAGGAAGTAAGCAAAGAAATGGGAATTGAGACAAACCGATGGGCGCTCTCTGCTTCATCTGCCGATCTTAACGGCGACGGGTATCCCGACCTGGTGATCGCCAATGATTATGGGGTAGATGAACTTTATATGAATGACGGGGGCAGCGGTTTCTATGAGGCCGGTGAGGATGCGGGCATGGGTTTTGCACCAAAGAGCGGCATGAATGTTTCATTCGGGGATATTCTCAACCAGGGAAAATTTGTGGTCTACATTACAAATATTTCTGAACCGGGTGTTCTCATTCAGGGCAACAATATGTGGGTGCCTGACCTCGGGGTTACGGGCAAGCCCTCTTTTAAAAACCTGGCCGGCAACCTGGGTGTTGAAGTGGGCGGATGGAGTTACGGGGCACAGTTCGGCGACTTGAATAATGACGGTTATCTGGATCTCTATGTCGCAAACGGCTATGTGTCGGCGGAGCAGGGCACCGACTATTGGTACGACTTCTCTAAAGTGGCCGGAGGCAACCGGGCCATTATTGCAGATGCTGAAAATTGGCCCGCCATGGAAGGGCGAAGCCTGTCGGGTTACCAGGAGAATAAATTATGGCTGAACGACGGGGCCGGTAAATTCCAGGAAGTAGCCGGAGCAGTGGGCGGATCCCTGGAACTGGATAGCAGGGCAGTAGCATTTGCCGATTTTTGGAACAACGGCACGCTGGATATTATCGTGGCAAGCCAGAACGGGCCGGTAAAATTATATAAGAACGTTACAGGTACCGGTAAAAACTGGATTGCATTTCATTTAGAAGGCACTAAAAGCAATAAAAGTGCTATCGGGGCGGAAGCCGAGGTTTTTTGGAATGGAAAGAATCAGCTGCAGGTTATATCGGGCGGAAGCGGGTTCAGTGCCCAAAATCAGCGTCCCCTATTTTTTGGGCTCGGAGAGGCAGATGCCGTTGACAGTGTCAAAGTTACGTGGCCTTCCGGGCAGACCCGGATCATCCGGTCACCTGAAATCAATAAAGAGCATCGCATTACAGAAGGCGAACTGATAGCGGGAAGTGAAAATCTTTAGTATGGCGCCATTACAGAACAAGCATATTAAATTCAACTCAATGCCAAACCGCAGTGGCAACACCAGGTAGATCATGCAACAGCAATCCGACAATGAACTGAATCAACCGGAAAGCTTTCTGTCGAAGTGGAACCTGGACGGCCTGGAGTATAAGAAGAAGTATACGCCTTCTTTGCTGATCACCGCTATTTTATTCGGCGCCCATATCTCATTCGGTATACTGGAAAGTTTTGGGATGCTGCTTACCGCTATCGGTGCAAGCTTCATTACCGAAGCGGTTCTGCACCGGATTATCGTAGGTGAGTGGCGCAATATGTCAAGCGCCTATATATCCGGTATTAGTGTCGGAATACTGGTCCGTTCTCCATTTATGTGGCCTTACGCCCTGTGTGCCATGATTTCGATTGCCTCAAAATATGTACTTCGATTCCGGGACCAGCACCTCTGGAATCCGTCAAACTTCGGTATTGTAGCAATCCTGGTACTGGCACCGGGCAGTGTGGCGGGGCTCAGCGTACAGTGGGGTAATAATATCTGGGCCATGCTTGTAATCTGGCTTATAGGATCGGTTTCCATATGGAAGCTGCGCAGATTTCATATTTGCGGTACCTATGTTGCATCCTTTTTCTTATTTGCACTGCTGAGAAGCTGGTTGACCGGTGATCCTTTCTTTGCAGAAATTTCACCTATCACCGGACCGATGTACCAGCTTTTTGTTTTCTTTATGATCACTGATCCCAAAACCACCGTTAAAAGCAAAAAGTGGCAGTATGTATTTGCCTTTTGCGTTGCTTTCGCTGAATTTTTCTTCAGACTCGGGGAAGCAGTCTACGCACCATTCTATGCCTTGTTTTTTGTAGGACCGATATTTCTGCTGGTTGAAATGTGGTGGGAGGGACGGAAAGAAGAATCTTTGCGCAGTGAAGAAGCCGCTCTTGCCGGCTAAATAATCCCCCCTTATAGATCTAATGTTATCAATTATCTAGGCTTTAGTACACGGGTACATCATTCTGTTTGAGAAAAATTTAAAGGAGAGGAAAAATATTTTTCATTAAGATTAAAAAAATTTGCTTCTTTGGTTAGAAAACTTAATTATTAGGTTGATTAGAAGTAATTATTAATCACTATATAATGAACAGAGGCGATTTCGGTTCAATAATTTCATTGGTGGTTGTAATCTCTTCGAAAAGCAGAATAAAGTTCTGAATATTTAATTTTAACCTAAGGGGAACATTATGCTAAGAAATGCGATACGGATTAGCTGTATTTTGCGGAATCCCAGGCTAATTAAGGACAAGCTGCAAAACGTTAACTCAGGAATATCTTCCATGATACTTCGGGTTGGCCTTGCAGCTTTTTTAATTTTTGCCGTTGGTAACGTAACTGCAACAGCTCAAAATGTAGAAGTGTCAGGAACAGTAACTGACGCAGAGGACGGATCACCTTTACCGGGTGTTAACATTATATTGCAAGGTACCAGCACGGGTACTTCGACCAACACCGATGGATTTTACTCTTTGAGAGTGCCATCTTTACAAGATACCCTTGTCGTATCATTCGTTGGCTATATCACCCAACAGGTACCTATTAATGGTAGAAGTACTGTTGATATCTCACTGCCTCCCGACGTACAACAACTGGAAGATGTCGTTGTAGTAGGTTACGGAACCCAGGAGAAGAGGCAAATTACCGGATCTGTATCCAGTGTTAAATCAGAAGATTTTATTTCCGGAAATATTAATAATGCTTCTGAATTGATTCAGGGTAAAGTTCCCGGCCTAACCATTTCATCAGCCGGCGGTGACCCGAACAGCAATCCTACCATCAGGCTTCGCGGAGTTACCACTTTCAGTGCCAACCAGGAACCATTGGTTGTTATTGACGGTATCATCGGTGGCAGTCTCGATAACCTGGATCCTAATGACATTGCCTCTATCGATGTTCTCAAAGATGCATCCGCATCTGCTATTTACGGAACCCGTGGAGCAGCCGGTGTGATTGTGGTTACCACCAAGCAAGGTGAATATCGTGCAGGAGACCCCGGTGAGGCCTTTAGCATTAGCTATAATGGCTATTTCACCGCTGAGACCATTGAAAATAAGCTTGATGTTCTTTCAGCCTCTGAATTCAGAGAGCTGAGCCAGACTACCGGCCAGTCTATCAATGACCTGGGAGGAAACTCAGATTATTTTGACGAAGTATCTCAGCTAGGTACCAATAATGTTCACAATCTTGCACTATCCGGCGGCAACCAGTATACCCGGTATCGCATCTCGGGTAACTTCAGAGACCGTCGCGGTATTCAGAAAGGAACCGGTTTTGAGCAAATAAACGGTAGGTTGAACCTGACTCAAAGTGCCCTTGATGACAAGATGGATATCACCTTTAACCTGGGTGTCACCAACCGGCAGTCTGATTTCGGTTTTGGTGAGGTGTTCCGCTATGCTGCAACGATGAACCCCACCGCACCGGTTACCGGTGATGGATTTGATAACA
>DATFJD010000048.1:0-3786 GCA_035269475.1 Halalkalibaculum sp. | reverse complement strand
AGCCTTGGAAATAGACCCCACGCATAAAAATTCGCTCTATTACCTCGGAAATATGTATATGGCGGTAGGGAATTTTGAAGAGGCGGAAACACCGTGGAAGAAACTTATAAAATACCATAACCAAAGCGCTCGCGGACATTTGCAACTGGGTAACATCTACAGCTGCAAGAGCGCCGATAATGTTCTGTATAATTTAGAATCGGCGAAAGATCAATTTGAAGCAGCAATCAGAATTAATGCAGAAGAAACCGGTCCCTTATTACAACTCGCAAAAATCCAAATGATTAACGGAACATTGAGTGATGCTGAACAAATGCTAGATAAAGTGACATCCAGTAATTTTCGTAGCATTGAAGCCTATTTTTTGGTAGGCTATCTGAAATGGATAAAAGGAGATATAAACGGAGCCAAACAACAGCTGAAACAAGCGGTGTTAATACATTCAGAAAGCGGTAAGGAATCCTCAAATATTGGTGAGGGAGAAACCAAAGAAGGTAGTGCCCCCATGTTGGCAGCATCCTATAGATGCAGCCTTTTATCTGAATTTATAAATAAACAGGTTGACAAAAGTAAACCTGGAAATAATCAACCATTTTTGGAATACAAGATGCTCGAAAAAGAGCTATCAAAATACTGATATTATTAAACTTCTAGCTTATATTAGGTAACTGAATTAAGCTAAAGCTATAACATGTTTTCAATTTAGTTTAAGAATCTCGATGAGTGACTCTATAAAATCAATTATAACCGGTACGGGGTCTTATATCCCGGGACAAAAAATTCCCAATTCGCATTTTCTGGATCATGATTTTCTAAAGCCTGACGGAAGTCCATTCGATAAAACCAATGATGAAATTATCCAAAAATTCAAAGAGATCACGGGTATCAGGGAACGCCGCTATGCTTCCGATGATACGCTGGCATCTGATATGGGTGCCGAAGCCGGAGGCAAAGCGCTGGAAGCGGCCGGTCTCAGTGGCGAGGAGCTTGACTATATCATTGTGGCGCATAATTTCGGGGACATCAAGGCCGATAACAGGAGAGTTGATTTGGTACCCAGCCTGGCTTCGCGGATCAAGCACAAGCTGGGTATAGAGAACCCGCAATGTATTGCTTATGACCTGCCATTCGGCTGCCCGGGTTGGCTGCAGGGGGTTATTCAATGCGATTACTACTTGCGAAGCGGAGATGCCTCATCAGCATTAATTATCGGCACGGAAACCCTTTCCCGGATTTGCGATCCACACGATCGCGATAGCATGATCTATGCAGACGGGGCGGGCGCAGTTGTGCTGGAGTCACGGAAAAGTGAGCAGGCTGTCGGCGTACTTAGCCATGCCAGCCGTACGGATACAAATAAGGAAGCCTATTTTTTACGCATGGAGCCCTCATTTAATCCGGATCGGGATGACACGCTTTACCTTAAAATGGATGGCAGGAAACTGTATCAATATGCCCTGACTAATGTCCCCGGCGTGGTAAAAAACTGCCTGGATACGGCAGGCCTTGCCATTGATGATGTCAGCAAAGTGCTCATTCACCAGGCCAATGCCAAAATGGACCAAGCCATCTTAGACCGTATACTAAAACTTTACGGCAAAACAGAGGCACCTGATAAAATTATGCCCATGACCATCTCATGGCTTGGCAATACCTCGGTCGCCACGGTTCCCACATTGCTGGATCTCATTCAGACGGATCGTATTTCCGGACACCAAATCGAAAGCGGCGACTGCCTGGTTTTTGCTTCCGTAGGCGCAGGGATGAATATCAATGCTGCGGCCTATAGGGTGCCCTGATTATTTATGACCACTTCACCCACCACCCTGGCAGGATTTCTAACCCTGCCAGGGTGGTGGGTGGGGTGCCAAACACCTGCTATTCGCTGACATAAGCCGAATACATCCAGACCAGCTTTTCCTGCTCGCGGATATAGTCGCTCATCAACGCGTTGGTTCCTTCATCACCGGCTTCATCAGAGAGCTCCAGAATATCACGCTGAATGCTGATAATGGATTTGAAAGCATCGAGTATCTCGTTAATAGCCCTTACCCCGTCTGATACGTATTTGCTCTCTTTTATTTCAGATTCTTTGATGTAGTCGGAATAGCGGTGATTCGGTGAATAGCCCAGCGTCAGTATGCGTTCTGCCACTTCATCTATTTTCACCAGCAGATCGTTATACAGCTCTTCAAACTTGACGTGAAGCTCAAAAAAATTGTCCCCTTTGATGTTCCAGTGATACCCGCGGGTGTTTTGATAGAATACCGAGTAATTGGCCAGAAGTTTGTTGAGCTTGACACCCAGTTCCTTCGACTTCTCTTTATCTAAACCTATTTTATTTTTGTTTTCCATGACAGCTCTGTACTCTTTTGATATTAAAAATTATACTATTTTAGGCTCGCGATAGTTACTTTTGGATTAAAATGAATTTTCGTTTTTATGGATCTCGTAATCAGGCAGGCAGCTTCAGCTTTCTCCATGATCCGCTTTGCCTTATCCTGAAACTTCTCTTCGGTAATTACCAATTCCGGTTCCAGCGTAATTTCGGTAACCATAAACTTGCCGTCGACTTTCTCAATCGTACCGACCGCCTTAACATCAAGATCTTCAAACTTTAGCTTGGAGTACTGTGCTATAGCCACAAAGGTGGTCATAAAGCAGCTGCTTACTGAGGATACAAATAGATGCTCCGGCGACCAGATGCCCTCGACCCCTCCTTCAAATTCGGGCGGTGTAGCTACTTCAATACGGTCTTCCAGCTCCGGAGAACTCATGGTTCCGATTCTCCCCTCCTTCCAGGCAAGGTCTACCCGGTATTGGTGTTCATTTTTATTGTTGCTCATAATTCGCTCAGTTTTTGATTTATAATTGATTTCAACTGCGGCAGCTGCACCACGCCTGACTGCTGCCATAGAATTCTTCCGTTTTTAAACAGTATCAGGGTTGGCACGCCGCGAACCTGGTATTTTATGGCTGCGTCAGCATTTTTTTCCGCGTCAACCTTAATAATATTAAGCTTGTTACCCATCTCCTTTTTCAGGTCCTTCAGGATGGGCGTCATCATCTTGCAAGGCCCGCACCAGTCCGTATAGAAATCTACCAGTACCGGTGTATCGGCATTAATGACTTCCGAAAAGCTGGCCGGGGTTTTACTTTCTTTTGTTTTTTCCATGTCAGTTCTCTTCTATTTTTGTGTATTCAAAATTCTTCACTTTAGGTTCGGTTTCATCCTCACCCTTCTCCTGCTGTATTGTCCTATCAATTTCACATGAGCCATAACCCAGGCAGCCGCTTCTTGTAACGGCCTGGTACAACAAGAAGATACCAAGCACAGCCGGTACCGCCTCCCAATAGTAGAGGGCCTGCCAGCTAAAAAATCCGCCGGCAAGAAGCGCAATCCACCGGCTGAAATGCCAGTTTTTAAATGTAATCCGGTTCATTTTACAAACAGTTTACTATACATTTTTTATTCAGATCTAATGGTAACACCTTGCCGGGGAAATCTCAGTAACAAATGTTACATAAGCCTGATTTTCCCGTCAAATTTCAAGGAATTATCCATACTGTAAGATAACATTTAAAAGAGTTAAATGTCTTAAATAATCAGCTGTTTAGCTGCATTTATTAAACATTCAACGTCTAACAGGTTGCCTATCAACCCGAATACCTTTCGTTACTAACCGGCCGGCCAATAACTGTTTATATCACGGGTAAGAGGCTAAGCTTCTATTTTAAATACCGACGTTTTCGGACGGACGGTTTTGCGTCCCTCCATCACCTCTT
>DATFJD010000047.1:0-2311 GCA_035269475.1 Halalkalibaculum sp. | reverse complement strand
GACGATATGTATACTATCGATGAAGGGCTATATACGCATAATTATTCCATGATCGAAGAAGGAGCCAAAGCCATTGCCGAGCACCCGGTAATGACCGAAGAGGACAAGAAACTGGTAAAGACCGCGCTTGAAGAAGATATGAAGCGGTTTGTCAATTTCGATATGATAGTGCATCATCATGCCGATTCACTGGCGGAAGCTGCACGGGCTCAAAAGATGAATGACGTGTTACGGCATTATCGTATAGTGCAGCAAGGTTGCGTGGATTGCCATTCCAATTTCAGGACAACAATTATTGAGGCAAGGAAATAATAAACAGCATGAATAAACGGGAAGAGGAAGACCTAAAGATTGCAGAAGAAGTGAGGGAGGCTTGTCTGAAAGCGGCCGGAGAAGGTTTTCGAGAGGCTTCATTAAGCGGGCTTTGCGCTGAGGGAGCTATCGAAGCAGCTTTAGGTTCCATACAGTCGATCGACCTAAAGGAATTAATCATCCGGAATTCTCACTGATTGTGAAACAAAAGATCACAAGCTTTTTTAAGGATGAAGAGAATGACTGGGTGGCCAAACTGTCTTGCGGCCACACGCAGCACGTCCGTCATGCGCCGCCCTGGCAGCTGCGGCCCTGGGTAGTTACCAAGACCGGACGCGAAACGCATATCGGCCGGGAATTAGATTGCAAGAAATGTGATCGCAATGAAGCAAAAGATTTTGACCTGTAATGCCTCTTATTAGCCGTACATTTATAAAAGCGGGGATGATATTTTTTGCCCTTTCCCTGATTACATCCCTGCTCATAGAGGTGAATATTTCGGCACTGCCTGGCCTGATTCCCTTATTCTGGCACATGCTTATGGTGGGATGGATTACCCAGATAATATTCGGCGTCTCCATCTGGATGTTTCCCGGAAGAAACCGTGATGAAGGTTTCAAGGCCCAGCTTTGGGGGTGGCTCACATTTATTTTTCTGAATACGGGTCTGATACTGAGGGTGATTTCAGAACCCATGTCCGGTGTGGCCGCAACAGGGATATGGAAGATACTGCTGGTGTTGTCAGCCATTCTTCAGGTACTTGCGGTGAGTACCTACATCATAGAGATGTGGCCGCGCATCATGTCTAAAAAGCAGCAGAGGGAAAAAAGGAAAAGACAGAGAAATAGAAAGAAAAAAGAAGAGAGAGGCAGTAAGTAATGCCGATAATCAGCCGCTGGATGATTCGCTGCTCATTTGTTTATCTCCTGATGGGTACGCTTTTGGGTGCGGTGATGCTGGTGCATAAGGCCTATCCTCTGCACCCGGCCGTCTGGCAGCTGCTTCCTATACATATTGAAATTACCATTTTCGGATGGATCATCCAGCTTACCCTGGGCACCGGGTACTGGATGCTGCCCCGGTTTTTAGAAAGTCCGCAAAGAGGAAAAAAGATTCCAGCAATATTAATGGTACTTTTCCTAAACCTTGGCATTATGTTTGTTGTTATTAATTCCTTGGTTCAAACGACACTTCAGCTGAGCATTGCCGGAAGGTTGTTTGAGCTGGCTTCAGTAATTTTATTTATTTCACTACACTGGAACAGGATCGTCACCTACCGGTCAAGGGAGTAAATACTATCTATCTAAGGAATTGGAAATTATTAATTGAATAAATGCACCAAAATATGTCATTTCAAGAAAAGTATACTACTGCAGAAGAAGCCGTTAAACTAATTAATTCGGGCGACCGCGTATTTGTACACAGCGTAGCTGCGGCTCCGCAACCCCTAATCAATGCAATGACGGCGCGCGCCCCGGAGCTGGAAAATATTGAAGTTATACACCTCCATACCGAAGGTGACGCACCCTATGTTAAGCCGGAATACAGCGACACTTTTCGCACCAATGCCCTATTTGTGGGCTCCAACGTGAGGAAGGCCGTTAATGAAGGAAGTGCAGATTACTTGCCTATCTTTCTCAGTGAAGTACCGGGCCTCTTCAGAAAAAATATCCTGCCCATAGATATGGCGCTGGTTCAGGTTTCCCCGCCCGACAAGCACGGCTACTGCTCTCTGGGAGTTTCTGTGGATGCCTCTCGTGCAGCGCTGCAATCAGCAAAGAAAGCCATTGCCCTGGTTAATCCCAATATGCCGAGAACCCATGGCGACGGTATCTTCCATGCCAGCCGTTTCAACGCGCTTGTTGAAACAGACGAGCCGCTGCATGAGCTTAATATACCCGAACCCAATGAGGTTGAACAGCAGATAGGTAACAACTGCGCGGAGCTGGTAGAAAACGGGGCTACGCTGCAAATGGGAATCGGGGCTATACCGAATGCG
>DATFJD010000046.1:0-2000 GCA_035269475.1 Halalkalibaculum sp. | reverse complement strand
TTAAACTTATCCAGGTCCAGCCCTATTTCCTTGGCATAGCCCAGAATCCTGGCCTGTGCGCTTCCGGAAGCCCACTGCTGCTGGTTTTCAAAAAGCATATTATGCATTTCCAGGAATTTGCCCTGGTTTTTAGCCGCTTCTGCCGCACGTGCGGCAAGCGCTGCATATTGATGGCTGTTCAATGGAAAATCTTTGTAAACCACCTCCAGATCATTACCATAAGTCTTTTTCAGGCTGTCCACGATGGGATGAAAATAGGCACATGCCGGGCACTGGTAGTCGCTAAACTCCATTAATGTCAGCTTGGCCGTGGTATTGCTCTCCTGGGCAGTTGCATCATTCTGATTGCTACCACAGCTTATTACAAAAATCGAAAGCAGTGCTAGTTTGAATAGTTTTGTGAGATTCATGACTGTAATTTTAATTCATTTTTGTATTAATCAGCACGGCGCCAAGGTTGTAATCAAGCTCATTGCCGGCTGAAATGCTATTGTATAATATCGTTTAGATGGCGCTTTATTCCAATGTTAAACGAATAAAACGCCGGGTTCTTTCATTTTTTATATTTGAAACCTATTGTCCGGCCGCCTCAATCATTTCCATTCGAGCCTGCCTGAATTCATCTCCCTCCTGCCAGGTCTGCATCTCGGAATCATTGATAATTTCGAAACCCGACTCAAAATAAAGGCGGACATTCTGAACCATTCCGCTTAGGTCCCAGTACTCGTTAATCTCATCACTTACCGAATGGTAGTTTGCGTCCGACAGGCTATCCACGGTTGCGCTATAGCCCTCCGGCTTATCCACGAACTCAGTACCGGGATTGGGGAAAATGGCCGGAATTCCTTTTTTAGCCAGCGGGAAGTGGTCTGAACGGTAAAAGTAGCCCCTATCGGGATGCGGATCGGGTTTTACAATCCGGTCTTCCTCCGCAGCCTGGGCTTCAATGACATCGCTTACTGAATTACGGCCATAACCGACCAGCACGATGTCTTTGGTCTTTCCATATACATTCATGCCGTCAAGATTAATATTTGCGGTTACCTTGCCGGGATGCACGGTAGGATTCTCAGCCCAGTAACTTGAGCCCAGCAGGCCTACTTCTTCGGCACCAACCACCAAAAATAACACCGACCTTTTCAAATTGCCTTCAATCTGTTTGTAGGCATCGGCCATATTTAGCAGCGCGCTGACACCGGCTGCGTTGTCCAGCGCACCGTTATTTATCGAATCTCCTTCGACGGGCTGGGTAATTCCCAGGTGATCGTGATGCGCGGTAAATACCATATACTGATCTTTCAGCTCACTGTCTGAGCCTTCAATGGCAGCCAGCACATTTTTTGCATCCTTATTGCGATAGCCGGCTTTAAGGTCCAGGTTCATTCGCAAGCCTTCCAGTTCCACCGGTTCGAATTCCATGCTTTCAGCAGCCTGTAACTGTTCTTCCAGATCTAAACCGGCACTGTTAAACAGTTCGGTACTTGAATCTTTAGTCAGCCAACCGTTGAATTCGGTAGGGGAATTTTCCATGGCTTCGTTGCCGCGAAGGTAGAACCGTTCACGGCTCCAGCTGTTCGCCACCACATTCCAGCCGTAACCGGCAGACGGCGTGGTGTGAATAATCAATACTCCGAGAGCCCCCATTTCCCGCGCTTTTTCATATTTATAATCATAACGCCCGTAATAGAGACGAGTCTCTCCTTTAAACAGATCAGGATTCTCATTTGGGTCATTATTTTTAACTACGAGTACTTTGCCCTTAACATCAGTTTCTTTAAAGTCATCCCAGTTTTCTTCAGGGGCCTGTATGCCATAACCCACATAAACCAGCTCCGCATCATCTATACTGACATTTTCTTCAAGGTTGCTGGGCCATGCCATAAAATCGTCATAATAGCCAAACTCATGAAGCGTACTGCCATTTTTTGTGATTCTTAGCGTGGCATCCTGCCCGGTCGTTTGCCCGATAAGCGGAACATCCTGAATATACCCGCCATCCG
>DATFJD010000045.1:0-6927 GCA_035269475.1 Halalkalibaculum sp. | reverse complement strand
AAATAGATTCACCATGCAGCGTTTGCCGGGTTAGCAACCCGGCCGACAGAGGAAAAGCAATTGCTCAACATAAAATTACATGGCAGTGCAACGTGCAGCGTAGGCCGGGTTGGTTACCCGGCCCCTGGGAACCCTTCAATTGCCACGGGTAGAATATTGGCTGATACATTGCCTTGGGCAGGAAGCTCGGGATTTAGAGTGTGGAGATAGATTCCACATGCAGCGTTTGCCAGGTTAGCAACCCGGCCGACGGGGAGAAGCTACTGCTCAGGATTTGGTTACAAGGCAGTGCAACGTGCAGCGTAGGCCGGGTTGGTTACCCGGCCCCTGTGAGCCCTTCAATTGCCACCGGGTGGAATATTGGCTGATACATTGCCTTGGGCAGGAAGACTCGGGATTGGAGTGTGGAGATTAATTCACCATACCGCGTTTGCCGGGTTAGCAACCCGGCCGACAGGGGAGATGGCAGATTGACGTTTTTTTAAAAGGACATACGGATGCTTAGAGAAGGATTAAGGCCCGGCATCGTTCTCTTTTTGATGTCATATCCGCCCGACTGGTTGGGCTGCAGGCTCCAGTCTATGGTATTGCGCCGGTCAAGCAGGTTGATCAAATCGGCACGCAGCTCTAGGTCCATAAATTGAACCTCCGGCCTGTAGATAAACGATAAGTCAACCTGGTGAAACGGACTCATACGGTCATTTTCCGGTGTTTGAAAGTTATATTCACCGAACTGGCCTTCGCCTTCATAGAGCAGGTAGTTATAGTAGGACTGCCGGAAACCCCAAGAGCGGCCATATACGCTTTCCCATTTCAGCACTGTGGAAAATACCGGTGAAACCCGCCATAAGGTTCGCAGCTGCAGGCGGTGCGGCTGATTCCAGGGCACCGGCAACTCACGCCCGAACTGGGAATCCATGGTAACACGGGCCACACTGTAGTCGTAACCCATCATGAATTTGAGTCTTGACTCCGCAAATGATTGGTTTAATCGCAATCCAATGCCATAAGTTTTCTTCTCGGTTGACTCGGCAAAAGCGGAAAACCCGCTGCGTGCAATTTCCGAGCCCCGCAAAAGGTTGTCGTAAGAAACGATGTAGGCGGTTGGCTGCCATTTATAAAACCACTCAATATTTATGCCCGTATTTTCAGCCGGCTCCAGGTAAAGCGATCCGCTCAGGTGCCATGCCTCCGGCACTTCCGCGGTACCGGCATGAGACCAGACCGTGAAGGAGGGAACCAGCGATGTCGGCCCTGGATTGGTAATCTGGTACTGATTGATATACTGACGGTAAAGTCCGCCGGAAACACGCAGCGACCAGTATCCCAACCCCGAATCCGGGCGGTCAAGCTGGATACTGGCTCTTGGCTCGGAGTAAAAACGGCCGGTAGAACTGGAATAGGTCAATCGATTCCCGGCCGTGATGTCCCAGTACTTCCCCGGCATCCAGTTGCCGTTGAGAAAGGTACTGTAAAGCGTCGACTGCCGGTCGGTAAAAGTGGCCAGGTAAAATAGGTCGGACAGGTCCACCCGCGAGGCAACATAATCCATGCGTGCTCCGGCTGTCAGCGAGAAGTTGGGGCTAAAGCTGTAAGTTCCGTCCGTTCGCAGTATCAGGTGCTGAATGTTGTTGTCATTTCTTTGATTGGGCACCAGGTTTTGTGCACCCGCGTCCAGGAATGAAGCAAAAGCGCTCTCTGAATTCGAACTGAGATTGGGTATCCCGGGATTATCACTTGTCCCAATCAAATAGCGGTGACGCAGCCTGTTTGAACTGTAACTCACCTGCGTATTTAAATCCAGCCGTGAAGAAACAAGCTGTGAATAGCTGACCTGTCCCATGAAATTATTCCAACGGTATTCATCTCTTGCATACAAATACCGCGGGGAGGGCTCGTCAGCCGGAGACTGCCTCAGCAGATCCGTGCTTACCAGGTTGCTCCCCACATATACTGAAGAGGATAGCGTTTTATAGTCGTTTATTTTATAACGGGTGGCCAGGTGAAGGTCATGAAACCGAACATTGGAGGTGTGCTCACGTGGCTCATAAAGTGACGGGTTTGTTTCGGAATCGAGCAGTAAACTCGTAATCAGGGGATCAAGATCATCCCATTCCCTGAGCGTCTGCTCCAGCCCCGGTTCTTTAAACAGGTCCCAGTAATTAAAACGCGCCGCTCCCATGATATCTAATACGGAACTGTTTTCTGAATCGTCATTGCCTATTCGATAATCACCCCGCAGGTTTACACTCAGCGGATCTGCTTGCCCCATGATTCGTTCTTTTTTTACTCCTCCGATATCATGGGAAAGATCAATTAGTCCGGCGGTTTGACTTCCTTCGGCGACTCCGAATCCGGCTTTGTGCAGCTCAACCGAACTCAGGGCATAGGGACTGAATGCGCTGAACATCTGTCCAAAACTATGCGGATTGTAAACCGGAACTTCATCCAATCGAATGCGGTGCTCCCCGGGCTGTCCGCCCTGCAGGTGAAGGTCGGTCAAGGGCAGTCCATATTGTATCCCCTGGAACAGGGTGAGGCTGCGTATGGCATCCTGCATTCTGCCGGTGGGCGACCATTGCCCGGTGGGATCAACGGCCTGCTTTCCGCCGCTATGCACCACCTGGGGCTTGTGGTCGGTCACCACTATGGGTGCGAAATCGACGGGTTTCGGTTTCAGCGCCACTTCTTCGCGGATTTGCTGTCCCGGCCTGATGGTTATGGTTTTGGATACCGGCTCGTAACCGACATAGCTGAAAATAATGTCATATGATCCTGTAAGCAGCTTATTCAAGGCAAAACTGCCGCTGCTGTTGGTACTGGTGCCCCCGGAAGCATCCGCCAGCATGACCGTAGCACCGGGCAGCGGCCTGCCGGTCTGGCTGCCCACCACCTTGCCGAAGTAGGAACCGTAGGAAGGCGTTTCATTTACCTTTTTGACAATGACGATGGTGCCCGTCGAAAGGATTAAAAAATCGAGGGAGGTACCCGATAAAATCTTTTTCAGCAGAGACGGGACCGGCTGCCGGTTGATACGCTTGTATATGCTTATGCCCTCTACCAGGTCCGGATCGTAAACCATGTCAATTTCAGCCTCCCGGGCTACCGCATCGAGCACCTCGTGGAGCTCTTCGCCGCGGAAATCAAAGGAATAGGTGCCTTCCGTGTTCACCTGGGCATTCAATGACACCGTCTGCATAAGGAGGAGCAGAAAGAAACTGCCGGCGACAAGGGATCGTAATTTCATGAATACTGCCACTTTACTTTGTAATCGTTTCAACCGGAACTTCAACGGATTAAAATTCAACCTCAATTTCTTTATTCATAAACCCGGAATCCATCGGAACTGGCCGAATACCGAAGTCCTTTGACCCTGCAGATATCCTTTAAAATTACCTCTGCATCTTCCGGATTCACATAATGGACAGTGACCCGCTCACTGCTGAACTCACTCGCTTCCAGCCTAATGGTAATATCAAAACGCCGCTCCATTTCCCGAAGTATGACCCCAAGGGGTTTCTTGCTGAATGCAAAGCTTTGGCTTCTCCAGCCCAGTACCCGGTCAAGAGAAGCTGAATCCGGTGTAGCCGGCGCCTGGAGTCCGTCAGCCCACCTGCTGAATTCACCCGGACGAAGAGCAACCGACCGGCCTTCCCTGCTCTCAGGGTAAAATAGCACGCTGCCTTCGGTAACGGTAACTTCTGTCTCAGCCCCGGGATCTTCTTTCCACGATCGTACATTAAACCGGGTGCCTGTTACTTTCACAACACTGCTGTTTGCATGGACCACAAATGGCAGCGATCCCTTCTCTACCTTAAAAAAGGCCTCGCCATTCAGCGCCACCTCCCGGCTCAGCAGGGAAAAGAGGCGGCTGTATTGAAGTTCACTGCCGCTGTTGAGCTCAACAACGGAACCGTCAGGCATTTCCACAGTAGCGGTTTCACCATAGGGAACTTCCACGGTTTTGGGGATGAAAAGAAAGCCCGCACTGATGATGATCAGCACCGAGGCTGCCGCCATCATCCATTTCCAGTCCACACGACTGCCGGTGCTGCTTTTACTTTCACTGCCACCAACCACGGGCTGCGCCTCTTCTAAGTTGAGGCGCTGACGGACGTCGGAAAGGGCCGCTTCCACTTCTTCCGGACTCATACTTTCCTGCTCCGGGCGGGCATGACGACTCTCTTCCCAGATACTCTTAACCTGCTCCCGATGGGCCTCAGGGAATTGTTCAATTATTTTTTCGCTGTGGGACTTGCCGTCCCCGTCAAATCCGATGTTGTCAGTCATAATCTTGTGCTTTAGAGTTTGCTTCGTTACGGTACTCACGGTGGCATTCTTTCAGGTAATTCAATGCCGCCACTATGTGGTTATTTACCGTATTGGATGAAATGCCCATTACTTCGGCAATTTCATCATGGTCCAGGCCTTCGAAGCGGCTGAGCTCAAAGGCTTCGCGCCGCCGGTCGGGAAGTTCCCCGATCCACTGTTTCAGCATTTGAAGCCGCAGATCGTCCTGATCCTGCTCAATTTCATCACTTATCTCGGTCCGGGGCTCCTCCATCGCCTCCAGCCCCGTAGTTCTGGATGAGTGATCTCGTATATAATTCAGTGAATTGTTCCGAACGATCCGGTACAAATAGGCTTTGGGCGAATCTACCTGTTTCATCTCCCGCCGTTTATTCCAGAGTATCACAAAGGCGTCCTGCGCGAGGTCGGCAGCCACCGCTTTGTTTCGGGTGTACCTCAGTGAGAAGCGGACAAGCTTCGGGTAAAGTGCCCGAAACAGGCTATCAAAGGCATCCTGCTGCGAATCGGAGATCTGCCTTAACCACTTTTTAATTTGTTTATCGGTCGGATTATTCATGAATATCTACTTAACAGACACATCAACGCAACAGTATAACTATTCAAGAACAATTTACAGTATACAGTATGCATTTGTCCTGGCAGGCACGCTAACATGCCTACCTATCCAAGCCATGCTTTCAGCCGGCTGTATCCAACGTCAGCGCTACAAACTGGGTATCGGCCTTGCATTCCATCGCCTGCGGACCTGAATAAACGCTTGATGTACCGGTTCGGTGAATAGCCTCGATGTGAACATCTTTATGGTAAAAACTCTCACCATACTTCCAGCTGCAGGCATATTTTCCAAATTCAAACTGCCCAAGGCTGTCGGATTCGGTTCTCAGGGTATCACCGTATTCTCCATTGTAGTATAAAAGGACATTGGTACCTGTGAGGGGAATAGAATCCATATCTGTCGTTGTGCCGGAAACTTGAACGTAGATTATGTCTGTATACCCGACTATTGGAGAATCCGGAAAGTCTTCCCAGCCTCCAATCTCTATCTTGGGCCCCGAAGGCGGGTTACAGCCTCCCCAGCTTATAACAGTGAGCAGCAATAAAATTATAGGTGCGAAAGATAATCGCTTCATAGGTTCCTCCTTATCAGTTGGGCATGAACAAATATGCTTCAACTGAAAGAAAAAACTTCCTATGGTTCAAAACGTGACAGCCTGGTGTGTCAAAAGCGACATTCCCTCCGTGGATATCTAAATCATTTAATAGATACTCGCCCTTAGCCTATTCTTCTGGCTGTTCGCTCTCCGGGTAGAATTTCTCTTTGTACCAGTCCAGAACCGTATCCCAGTGGTGGTGATAGTCTTCAACGCGTCCCGCTCGACCGGCGCCGTGACCACCCTGCATGTAGTGCACCCATTTAACTTCCTTGCCCAGGCGGCGCATGGCATAATACATTTCCCGCTGGTTGGTAGCGGGTACGTTCCAGTCGCCTTCCCCGCTGAGTATAAGCAAGGGCGTTTCTATGCGATCGACGAAGAAGATAGCGCTGTGGGCAATATATTTATCGGTGGCTTCCCAGAGCGTTTCCCCGATGCGGTCCTGCCCCACTTCGGCGGCATCATAGTTCCGCGTGGTAATCTTTGGGCTGTCGCCTAGAAAACTGATCATATTCACCTTTCCGGAGTTATTGACGGCGGCGGCAAAACGGTCGGTCTGGGTAATCAGCAGGTTGGCGGCGTAGCCTCCATAGCTGACGCCCTGCACGCCCAGCTTGCTGCCGTCAACCAAGCCCGCCTCCATCAGTTTGTTGATGCCGGTAGTCACGCCCTTCATCCAGGCTTCGCCGGGATAGCCCTCCTCCAGATCTACGGATGGGCGAAACACAAAGTAACCTTCGCTTGCCAGGATATTCATGAAAGGCTGAAATCCATTATCAAAAAAGTCTTCATAGATGTAGGCCACCAACGGGTATTGTTTGCCCTCTTCGTAATTTGCCGGATAGTAAAGCACGCCGTACAGGGTATCACCGTCTACATCCATATACCGGATAAGCTCGCTCCGGCTAATTGCCCGGTTTTCCAGCCAGGGGTTCAAATCCGTCAGTTTTTTCGGATTATTCAGCTCCGGGCCGGAGGCGTATAACTCTGCCGGCAGGTTTCCATCGGAAGATTCAAACAGAATGCGGTTACCGTTTTCGGCAAACTCCCAATTCGAATAGAGATCACTGTCAACCATTAAGCTCTCCATCTCTCGCTCATCCAGGTCAAAACGGGTGAGCCCGCGTTGCCAGCGGTCCCGCTCTGAGTAGGTCATATAAAGGTAACGTCCGTCTGTACTCCAGCTCACAACCTCACGCCTTGGCGCTTCCTCCTTATTTTTGGGTAATGCATAAACCAGCTCCGGCCCGCCGGCTTCCGGATCAGCCAGATAGTAGCCCTGATCACTGCTCAGCAACAGGTGGCTGTCTTCAGGATGCCATCTTTCCACGGAAAATGAAACTTTGGTAGTGTCGCCTTCTTCCACCTTTTCATAAAAACCTTCGGTGATCTCACGGGCGCCGGAGGTATCTTCATCTGCTTGCTGGACAAATACTTTGCCTTCCCGGGCATAGGCAAAAGC
>DATFJD010000044.1:0-7569 GCA_035269475.1 Halalkalibaculum sp. | reverse complement strand
CGGGGAAAAGATCTATCCTTCCAAGGGACGTGCCCTTGACCAGTGGGAATCCTCTCCCATTCACCAGTTTGATACTAAGCTGACCGGTACGGTGGATTATGAGGACACGGCCAACTCGGATGTATGCGTCATTACGGCCGGGGTTCCTCGCCGTCCGGGAATGAGCCGCGACGACCTTCTTGAGACCAATGCCAATATCGTACAAGGCGTGGTTGAAAAGCTGGTTGAGAAATCACCGAATACTATTCTCATTATCGTATCCAACCCACTGGACGTGATGGCGCAGGTAGCACTTGAGACCAGCGGTTTCGATTCCAAGCGCGTGATGGGCATGGCCGGAATACTTGACACTGCCCGCTACCGTTCTTTCCTCGCTGAAGAACTGGATATCTCACCGAAAGACATACAGGCACTGCTGCTGGGCGGACATGGCGACACTATGGTACCATTGCCCCGCTTTACTACTATCGGCGGAATGCCTGTGACCCAGTTTATTGATGAGGATAAACTTGAGGAAATTGTTGAACGAACCAAGAAAGGTGGTGGCGAACTGGTAAACCTGATGGGAACCTCTGCCTGGTACGCGCCGGGCGCCGCTGCCGCACAGATGGTGGAGGCTATCATGCTTGACCAAAATCGCATTTTCCCGTGCGCAGCCCACTTAAACGGTGAATACGGGCAAAAAGACCTGTTTTTAGGCGTGCCGGTCAAGCTTGGACATGGCGGCATAAAAGAGATAATTGAGGTTGATTTAAACGATGAAGAACAACAACTTTTAGATGAATCAGCTGAGCACGTTCATTCTGTGCTCAAAGAATTCCGCAAGCTGATGAATAAGTAAATAAATCGCAATAAATAGAAGAACCCAATAGGCTTCTTCACTACTTGCATTTTAGCGAAAAGGCTCTGCAGACCACAGCAGAGCCTTTTTGTTTTTACCCACCCCGGATCCGACTGCTGAACGCACACGGATCATCCCCTCCCAGGAGGGGACTTTTCATTCAGCTAATGTGTACTATAAATATCATTTCAAACAATACTTTAGTATTACGAATAAAGTAAAAAAATCCTGAGGAGGAGCACCCATCGATCATAGCCCTATCTACTGATATATTCTCATCTATCTGCGCGCTTCTGCGGGATCTGCGGGAGAATAATACGCTTCTTTGTCGGTAAGCATCCAATCATTTACTTCGGAGAGGTTTTTCGAGTACCTATCACTATGATGAACAACGAAAAACCCAAATGACGTCCGGGTTTCTATTTTTTTAAGATTGTTCAACCAATTAAGGGATTGCCGGACACCAACCTGTTAGTATGGTACCCACCCCGGATACGCCTGCTGAACGCAGTCGCATCATCCCCGCCCGGGCGGGGACTTTTGTGAAGCTTTATGTTTACTTGGTATCATTTCAGGAAATACTGTGGTATTACCTATAAAAAACCTGAGAGGGATCATCCGACAATCAGAACAATGTTTGACTGGCAAAGGCATTGCATCTTAAAATTTATCTGTGCGCATCTGTGGCTTCTGCGGCATCTGAGAGAAATAATATGCTCCGGTTTTTAAAGCTTATCCAACTTAATTCAGGCGGCTTCTATCTCTTTGCAGCATGAGGGTATCTTCCGGTACGATAGATTGCCTGAGCTGAGAACGCATCCTCTCATTTCGCTCGCTCATGCTCCGTACCACCGCTTGGTAACGCTCTTCATTGCGGATCGAAGCAAACATCGGGTCGTTGATAAGAGTGAGTTCATAGGGCCATCCTGCTTCCAGTGCGCGTTCTAGCAACCCCAGTGCCTGCCCGGTGTTTCCCTGAACGGAATGGACGGCAGCCAGCTCGTAGGGAAGCATGCCGTATTCATTCCCTTTTTGAAACTGCTCGGTTGCAAACTGTTCGAATTCTTCAAAAAGTTGTTCGGCCCGTTCCACTTTGCCTGCCTCCCAGAGGGCATATCCCAGACGGGCGCGTACATATCCTTCGCCGGAAGCCGCAGGAGAAAGGTCGTAGGCACGCTGCAGCGGATCCAGCGCCTTTTCTGTTTCCCCTGCCAGAATATAGATCCAGCCCGCACTCAACAGCGCATACGGGTTTTCATTGTGCTTAACGGCAAGCCGCGCTACCGCTTCCGTTGCTGCTGTTTTCTCACCCCGGAAAAGATCGATATGAGCCTGATTTACAGTTGCCAGAATAAATTCCGGTTCCAGCGCAAGTGATAAGTCATTGTAGGCTTCAGCCCGGTCAAGCATACCTAGGATCCGGTATGCCAGGGCAAGATTGAAACGATACCCGTGCGCACTGGCGGGGTCGCCCTGCAGTGACCGCTTCCACTGCTGAACAGCCTGTACCATCCGGCCGGTTTGCAGATACACAATACCCAGCTTGTTTGCCGCCTCCCAGTCATTATGATTCAACTCAAGGGCCCTAATGAACGATTCTTCCGCCTGACTGAAACGTCCTGCCACCATACGAGCGTAACCCAAGGCAAGGTGTGCTTCGTGTAGATCAGGCGCAAGCGCAACCGCTCGCTGCGCCTCTGCAATCGCAGAGTCGGCCCACATGGCATCGGCACCGAACGTCCAGGCGTCTTTCGCATAGGCTTTGGATAATATCGCTCGGGCAAGGGCAAAGTCCGTATCGATAGCTATGGCTTCCTGCAGCAAACGGATAGCGGTTTTATTTTCTTCTTTTACCGTCCGGTGAAGGTACTCACGCCCCCGTAGAAACCGTTCATAAGCCTCCAGGTTCTTGGTCGGTATACGCTCAATTCTCGATCTAACGCCTCGGCCTAGTTCGGCTTGTAGCTCCTCGGCAATCGACTTCGATATATCGCTCTGCACCTCAAATATGTTTTCCACTTGCCGGTCGTAACTTTTTGACCAAAGATGGTGATCGGTTTCCGCATCAATTAATTGAGCATTGATTCGAATGCGATTACCGTGATGCAGCACACTGCCTTCAACGATAGCGGTAGCCCCCAACTCCCTGCCAATTTCACGAAGGCTCTTCTCGGAATTTTGATACTGCATCACCGAGGTTCTGGAAATGACCGACAAACCACTGACCTGGGCAAGCCTGGTGAGAATTTCTTCGGTAATGCCCAGGCTAAAGTAATCGGTACTGTCTTCGGTACCGATATAGGTAAAGGGAAGCACCGCAACCGATTTATTGCCGGTGACCGTAGCCTTACTCCCGTTGATAATGTCATGGTTCCAGAATACCCAAAGCAAAACAAGAATGAGTGCTGAAGCTGCCACGGCACTACCCGGCTTTGCAAATCGATGCAAAAAACGGGTAAGATAAGGCCTCCGGGCTTCTTGTTCACCGAAACCGATTTTACCGGTTGAAGAGGCACCCCTCTCTTCGGAAGAGACAGGAGCTTTATTTTCATTTGTACCGGTAAGGATGGACTCCTTTGCCCGTGCCTGTTCTACAGTATCTTCTTCAACCAGTTTTTTTACATCTTCGGGAGGCTCCATGCCCCATTCTTTGCTCAAGCGTTTTGCGAAGGCGTCATAGGCTTCTCGAGCCGCGGTCCTGTCGCCGGTACGCTTCAGAAAGGTGATCAATCGTATCTGTGCCTCTTGCGAAAAAGGCACATACTCTGCTGCTTTTTGGGCCCAGCGGCGTGCCGCATCGTAATTCGCTTTTTGCTCCTCATTTTCAGCTATCTCCCATGCCCCCTTCGAAGCCAGCACTCTTAAGCGATCCCTTTCCTGATCCAGCCAATTCTGAAACTCATTGGAAACATCGCTCACGTGGAAACCAACCAGCAAATCATCATGATATATTTCAAGCGCTTTCCGAGGATTTTCTTCCTGTAAAGCCTTTTCAAAGGCAATGGCATCACACCAGATGCGATCCATATTCAGGCTCACTTCTTCGGTACCCCGGTTTATGATTACATCTTTACCGAGTGACTCTCGTATGTGATACAAAATATTGCTGAGAGCATTACGTGCACCTTTCTGCCCCATTTCCGGCCAAAAAAGGGCCGTAATTTCATCTCTTCTTCTAAATCCCCTCGGTTTTTCCAGGATAAGGTAGGTTAAAATTGCCAGGCGCTTCGGCCCTGACAGAATAGAATGTCCAACGCTTCCATCCTCTTTTTGAATAATTGTGGTGCCTAATACGCTTAATTTAATCATATGCCCCCCAAACCGGTCTCTTAGATGCAATCTAAGAAACAAAAGCTACTTAGCAAAGACCCGGCATTTATATTCACGAATAGAATCCAGGGGATAGACTAAGAAGTAGCCTGAAAACAGCATTCTGTTCATTTCCCTGCTTTCTGCTTCGTTCAGCAATAACAGGTAACAGGTGTGAACACCATTCTTTTTCACTTTAGCAATTGGGATAGAACGTCCATCTCCTGCTTACCTTAATTTCAAACAAGAGGTCTGTTATGAATCAAATCAAGAGCAATCACAAAAATAAAAAATGGTTAGCTATTCCTGATATTCCCGGCAATGGAATATTAATGATAATCCTTTCTCTATTATTGGCCACCACGGGGTGCGACAATGGAGTTGTAGAAACGGGTGATCCGGGAGCAGAAATCCCGGGCTCCGCTGAATACAAAAAACATTCTCCCGCCAATGCGAACAGCGGTTCCTATGAATTCGCTGCACCCGTTTTTGACATCAGTGCGGCACCCAATGGTAATATTCTGGTCGCGGAAACAATCTTCACCTCTGCAGCAATTCCCGGAGAAGGGGAAACCTCCGAGTCCGTGATTAAAGAAATCGGCAGAAGAGGCGTAAGTACTCTTACAAAGGTTGAAACAGTAAAAGGGGCGGCCATAAATGGCTTATCAGCTATGGGTGCCAAAAACTTCTTTGCTGCCGCCGGCGGGCCGGACCAGGCAGTCGGAGCCAAAGTCTATCGTATCAATCCCGGAGGCCAGTGGGTGATCGGAGACATCGAAGCATACGAACAGGCGGTAGATGTCGATGCCAACAAGGGCGTACAGTGGAAAAATACGCTTTGCGAGGCTTCTGATTCATTTACGGCAGGTCCACAATCCAACCCCTACCACTTAACAAACTATAAAAGTGACGTACTGGTAGCAGATGCCGCCGGCAACTCACTACTGAGCGTAAACAAGGATGGGGGTATCGACTGGGTCGCCGTGTTTACGCCACCGACCAATAACGGTGGGAGTTCCACTAATCCTGAAGATTGGATGGTATTATTTTCAGTGCCGGATGCTTTTACCTGCTATGTTCAGCCGGTTCCTACAGCTGTAGCCACAGGACCTGATGGGGATATCTATGTTGGAGAGCTTACCGGTGTAACGCCCACCGACATCGGCCTGGAAGAAGGCGGCAAAACCACCGGCCTCTCACGAGTATGGCGTATTGATTCAGGTGCACGTAATGTTAATTGTCCATCAGATGACTGTGAAGTAGTCGTTGACGGGTTGACATCTATCATCGATATCGAGATCGGTCCGGATGGATTGTTATACCTCCTGGAATATGATAAAGACGGATGGTTCACAGCTACAAGCGGTGGAAGTCCGGCCGGCGGCACCCTGAAGCGTTGTGACCCCGAAACCGGAACCTGTGAAACTCTGGAAGGGGACGAATCTTTTCTGCTGTATCCCGGGGCACTTACATTTGATAAATGGGATAAGCTCTGGCTTCTGGAAAGAAATATTGCAAATCCGGCCATTGTAAGGCAGGTATCCTGGTAACATCCCGGATTTCATGTATCTACCATGAGTCAGATTGGCTGAACCAATACCACATTACCATTCAAGGGAAGTACTATTCATTGGGAGATTGGTTCAGACCTGTTGAAGGAAGAGAATCGGGGCAAAACCCGGTTCTCTTTCCTATTCTAGGGAGCACTGACCAGTATAATATTTTCTGCTACGAGTCCCTTTTCATTTTCTATCAGGTCAAATTCGAATATCAGCTCGCGGCTGGGCAGGTAGCCGGTATCGAAATTATCTTCAAATTTCGATATGTGGGCAAAAACCGTTTCGTAGGGGGATTTTTCAAAGCGGGAGTCGGTGATCCAGAGATTTTCATCGATGGTGTCGAGGTACCGCATAAAGCCGTAGCCGTCGTTGTGTGAGAAATCGTAGCAAACTCCCCGCACCCGAGAACCTACCTTGCCCCATTTGTATGGCGACTCAATCGGCAGCATACCGGGGATCAGGTAACCTGAGATGGAAAGGTCGGCAGCTTTCTTCAGTTCGCGTGAGACATCTTCAAATCCTATCAGCTCCACCCGGCAGCCCTTATCCTGAAGCGCATTGACCACGCTGACGTAACTGCCGTTACTAGTCAGCAGAACCACTTTATCCAGACGGTCGGCCTGGGTAATCATATCCACGGCCATATCCATATCAACGGTAGATTTCGTGATCACTTCTCCCGTCTCCTCATCATCATAGTACTGAACCGGTTTTTGAATGACTTTATACTCAAAGTCACGAAGTACTTCACTAAAACGGGATGTCTTTTCGCGGTAGGAAGCATCTTCTTCCGCCCGGCGTTCATCATAGGCCAGATAGACGTTCATCCTGGAAGGATATGATCCGTCACGGCAGGCAAATTTTCGAAGAATATCATACCTGAGCCCGAATCCGCCATGCATCGTTACATTTACTGCGTCAACAAATACTCCAACATTATTATTTTTTCCGTTAGCCATAATAATTTCCAATACTTAAATCTGAGTGAACTTCGAGGCTATAAATAATTACCAGATGCCCCGGAGAAATTGGAAGCAGTTACACTAACTAATGATTATTAAGAGTTGCGTTGCTTTAGAAGTCCTAATGGGGCTATACTTCCAACTCCAATTAATAACAGAATAAAGCCGCTGATCCATTCCGATCCGAACCAGGAAGTAAAGGTAGGCTGCAGTAAAACTAATGCGGCTGCAATAAGTATCATGAGATAGGCGCGTCCCATTTGATAGGGCACCGGGTACACGGCCCGGCTTTTCCGGTATAGCAAAAGGGCCATGCATGCATAACTGATCAGCGTGGCCAGGGCAGAACCCATCATTCCGAGAAAAGGAATTAATATCAAATTGAAGATTACGGTAATCCCGGCACCAATCAGGGTAATTTTAGGGAGCACCGAGGTTTCTTCCTCGATAAAGATTCCGGCAGAGAAGTTCATATACCATCCCTGAAACCAATAGGCTCCAAGCAGTACAGGTACAATATGAAGCCCCATCCAGTAGTCCTGCCCGATCAGGTAGGCATCCAGCAGAGGCACCTTGATCTGTACAATCTGCTCAACAAATAAGGCAATGACCAGGAAGACGATACCTGCCGCGATATTAAAATAGCGGAACACATCGCTGAACAGGCTTTTGGCTTCCGGATCATCGGAATGACGCAGAAAGAAGGGCTGCCAGGCCATACGAAACATCTGCACCAGCAACAGCATAAAAACTCCGAGTTTGTAGCAGGCATTATAGATCCCCACGATGGATTCGGTGCTGAAGTCCGGCCCGTACAGCTGGGTGATGGTATCCTGCGAAAGATAGTTGTTCAGTAAAAAACGGTCGAGGGTTTCATTGATGGCATAACCGAGTCCCG
>DATFJD010000043.1:0-2481 GCA_035269475.1 Halalkalibaculum sp. | reverse complement strand
TACCAATACCGGAAAAACGTCCGGTTCAGGAAGCTATTTCCAAAACCTCTGGTAAAAAGACCTGTACAAGTACAGCGCCATTTCCATCGGAGGGCTCACGCTATTGGCTCTGGGCTTTCTCATTTACCTTTCCACGGGACTGCCATCCATTGAAGAGCTTGAAAATCCGCAAACGGCAATAGCTTCAACCGTAAATAGCCGCGACGGTGTTGTGCTGGATAAGTACTATAAGGAAAACCGCAAAAACGTAAAGATTGAAAATATTTCGCCCCATGTCATTGACGCCCTTATAGCTACTGAAGACCACCGGTTTTACCAGCACTGGGGCATAGACATGGTAAGAACGCTTGCCATCCCCTATCATCTGGCCAAAGCAGTGGTGGGGCTTGGAGATATACAGGGGGGCTCTACACTTACCCAGCAGCTGGCCCGCAATCTGTATAAGAAAATCGGGCGTGATTTCTCGGTAGTCCGCAAGTTGCGAGAAATGATTACCGCCATTCAGATCGAGCAGAATTATACCAAGCGGGAAATTATAGAGATGTACCTCAATACGGTCGAATTCCCAAACAGCGCGTTCGGTATTGAAACGGCTGCTCAAACCCATTATGGCAAGTCGGCTGCCGAGCTTACTATTTCAGAAGCTGCAACACTCGTAGGTTCTGTAAATGCTGTTTACGCTTATAATCCCAGGCTTTTTCCGGAACGATCACGTCAGCGCCGGGATATAGTATTGCGCCTGATGAATGCCAGGGGGCTCATCAGTGATGAGGTTCATGAAAAACTGGTATCTGAGCCTATTAAGCTGGACTATCACCCGCCATCCAATTCCGGACGTGAGAGCCGGTATTTTGGAGAGTACATACGTAAAAAAGTGATGGAATGGACCAAGGAAAACGGCTATGACATTTACACCGATGGGCTTAGCATCTATACTACTATTGATTCTCATATGCAGAAATATGCCGAACAGGCCGTTAAAACGAAGCTGGACTCCCTGCAAGGCAAGTATGAGGACGAATGGACCACTCCCGGCGGTGAATATATGGACCGTTTCTGGAAAAAATATCCCGGCTTCCTCAAAGAATTTCTTAGAGAAACCGACCGCTATAAAAATGCTTTTTCAAAGTATAATACCGATCAGGAGTCGGTGGTGTTCGACACCTTATTTGCCGACTCTGCCTTTGTTGATTCCGTAAAACGGGCACGTACTCGTCTGGAAGCAGGATTCACCGTCATAGATCCCAGTAACGGAAATATTCTGGCCTGGGTAGGCGGTTCAGACTACGGTAATGTACAGTTCGATCACGTATATCAATCGAAGCGCCAGGCAGGTTCTACTTTTAAACCCTTTGTCTACTCGGTAGCTATTGATAACGGCTACAAACCCTATCACAAGTTTTCCAAATATCCAACCAAATATTACGACCGTTCAGGAACAGTCTGGGATCCCAAAGATCCGCAGGTACCCGATGGCCCAACCATGGTACCGCTGCGCCAGGCCCTGGCCCGTAGTTTAAACAACGTAACCGTTCGCCTTCTTCCCGAGATTGCAGGCAACCCGGGCACGACCAAGCTGGAAGAACTGGAGCCCGCGGCACGGAAAATCAAGCAAATGGCTTCAAATCTTGGCATCGACATGTCCGGCACCCCGCCCTACCCTTCCATTGCCCTGGGTACGGCTCATGTATCCCTACTTGAACTGGTCAGTGCCTATACCACCTTTGCCAACCAAGGCGTGCATATTGAACCCATTGCTATCACGCGCATCGAGGACAAGGAAGGCAATATTATCAAAGAGTATAACCCGGAATACCGGGAGGAAGTCATCAGTCCCGAAACCGCCTACATGATGGTGGATATGATGCGTGGAGTAATACGAGGCGGTGAAGGTTTTCACGGTACAGGCGTGAGACTCAGAAATGTCTATAATGTACAGCAGGATGTGGCCGGTAAAACGGGGACGACCCAAAACAGTGCCGACAACTGGTTTGTAGCTATGATGCCACACGCCGTGATGGGTGCCTGGGTTGGGGGTGCTGACAGAAGAATCCGCTTTCCTCAAAATACCTACATCGGGCAAGGGGCCCGTTCCGCACTGCCTATAGTTGGTAAGTTTATCAACCTTTCTACATCCGATCCCGAAACACCCTGGAGCTACGATTCCTTTACCCCACCCCCGGGCTTTGTCATGCCGGTTGATCCGGACAGCGCCGGTACGGACAATCCAATGAAGGATAAGAATAAAGGCCGTGTAGGCTGGTAGTATTTTAGCCACAGATTAGCACAGATAAAACCGGATTAGATTATCTTAAATCTGTGTAATTCTGTGGCTATAAAGTAGATCAGACAGCCTGTCCGATCAAGAATATCTTTAATCGAACTCTGAATTGTATCACCTAATTTTTATTTGAGACATTTAGGAGATAGTGCCGTTCGGGTTAGCAATCCGACCTACGATCCATTTCGACTAATTACTTG
>DATFJD010000042.1:0-2026 GCA_035269475.1 Halalkalibaculum sp. | reverse complement strand
CAAATGCCGCGCGAATAATCTTTTCACTGGCTTTTCGGGTTACTACAGCAATGCTTTCCGCATGGCTGTTTTCTTCAACCCACTGCTCTTTGCCAATATAAAGCCCCTCGGTATTTTCACGAAACATGACGAGGTCAACCTTGTCGAATCGTGACTCAATATGCGGCAGTGTCTTCGCCGGACGTATATTACTATATAGTTTTAGCTCTTTACGTAGCGCAACATTGACCGAACGGAAGCCGGATCCCACCGGAGTGGTTAGCGGGCCTTTCAATGCCAGTTTATACTTTTTTAAAGCCTCAAGAGTGTCATCCGGCAGGGGGGAACCTACTTCATCTTGAGCTTCAAGTCCGGCAATGTGTTCAATCCAGTTAATCTCGGCACCGGCCTCTTTAAGAATAGTGGTTACCGAGTCAGTAATTTCGGGACCTATGCCGTCTCCGGGAATCAGTACGATATCGTGCATGAATGTTTTGGGATCTGAAGATTTAAATTTCTGGAATAATAGAGGGCGAAAATACAAATTATTGTACCCATTATCATTACAATTAATGAATTCAAGGTGCGGAGATTGCTTTAGGAGATCCGCAAGACAGCCGATCCCTCAAAATTGCCTTCCCTCAAATCCTGCAACGCTTCATTGGCTTTTTCCAGCGGATAAACTGTTACATTACTTTCAACCGGTACCTTTGGTGCCAGTTCCAGAAATTCGGTCCCGTCCTGACGCGTAAGGTTTGCTACCGATTCAATCGAACGTTCTTCCCACAATATGTCATATGGGAAGCTAGGGATTTCACTCATGTGTATGCCGGCACAAACTATTTTGCCGCCCTTTTTCAATGCCCGTAATGCTTGCGGTACCAGGGGACCCACAGGGGCAAATATGATTGCGGCATCCAGTTTTTCGGGTGGAAGCTCGTCAGACGGCCCTGCCCAAACGGCGCCCTTTTCCAAGGCGAAATTTTGCGCTTTGGTATCACCGGGACGTGTAAAGGCATAAACCCGGCGATTTCGAAAGTTGGCTACCTGGGTGAGAATGTGAGCCGCCGAGCCGAAACCGTAGAATCCAATTTTTTGACCATCGCCCGCCTTGCGGAAAGAGCGGTAACCTATCAGTCCGGCACAGAGTAAAGGAGCTGCCTGTACTCCGGGGTAATCCTGCGGCAGTGGAAAGCAAAATTGGGAATCGGCCACCGCATATTCTGCAAAGCCCCCGTCGATGTCATAACCGGTAAACTTTGCATGGTCACATAAATTTTCCTGTCCGTTTTGGCAGAATTCGCATTCCCCGCAGGTTTTTCCAAGCCAGGGCACCCCAACTTTCTGGCCTTTCTCAAAACCGGATACCTCTTGCCCAAGTTTTTCCACAGTACCGACAATCTGATGGCCGGGAACCAGGGGGAGGTTGGGTTCATCGAGATCTCCATCCAGTATATGAAGATCGGTACGGCAAATACCGCAATGACTGACTTTCAACTGTATTTGAGAAGAGCCGGGCTCCGGTATTTTGATATCTTTCAGCTTGAGCTCTTTACCTTGCTTCTCCAACACCATAGCCTTCATAGGAATCCTGCTTTAATTAGATATAGATTAGTAAATCTATAACAGTACCACAGATTATTTAGTTGCTATGCACATTTATGCAACACCAACCAAGACAGCAGTAGTAATCGGGTAAAAGCAAAAATTCTGCAAATCCATATAGTTGGGCCACCCTGATCATTCGCCGCTGATATACGCTATGCCGTCAGGAGTAGCACCTGTTTTAAATGTTTCCATTACTTTCCATGAATCCGTATTAATAACCACAATTTGGTCGGCATTACTATTGGCTACATAGAGCCGGCTGTTATCGTCGGAGAAAGTGAGCCCGATAGGCATACCATCGCTCACTTCCGGCGTCTTGGTTGAAACGGTTGCCATCTTTTCCCTGGTTTCAACATCAAATACTGAAACAGTACTTGCCCTCGCATTCGATACGGCAACAAACCTGCCGTCGGGTGAAGTTTCGGCACGTATCGGGAAG
>DATFJD010000041.1:0-3631 GCA_035269475.1 Halalkalibaculum sp. | reverse complement strand
ATCGATTTACTTACCTATCGCTTTACCCTAGCGGATGATTACAATTGGCAAACTTCAACTGAGGCCTATCGGCTCAGCTTTGGAAGCCTGAATGCCAAGGATTTTGCGGTTGAGAACAAAATAAAATCGACTTATGAAATCGATGGGCGTAATGACTTTAAGATTGACGGAACCCATGAAGAAAATCTACGCGCCACCCGTTTTTTCTTTGAGTTAGGTTATGAACATCACTTTGAAGGCAATCATCATGTGGGAGGCAAGCATACCTTTACCAACGATAAAAGCGACCTGGACCTTACCGCCTACTATCGGTATGGATCATTCGATAAAGGGATGATATATGCGGGGATCACTTTCCTTGACTGGACCGGAAATGTGGTTCAGGGTTTGGCCGATGACAGTGATAACCGCTACAATGATACTTATGACCTTACCTTTCAATACGAGAAAAGTCCAAAACTACTGAATTTAAAATTGGTCAGTCCGGAGATTGGAAATTTCAGGGGAGAAGTTCTGGCTGGCCTGCAGACCTACACTCAAAAGCTGGTGAATCCAACCGGAGACTCCCTGGATTTTCGCGATGAAGAGTGGGCGCACTATTTAGGTGCTTTAGTAGAATACAGTTATTCAAAAGGCATTATAGGAGTCACGTATCAGCGGCGTTTTTCAAAACTACGGCGCAGCCCTGCACCGGGTTCTGAATTTGAGGAGGATTTTAACAACTGGCAGTTTTCCGACCGTGGCGGATTTTTTGCAACCGGACGGGTTGGCAATTTTCAACTGGAACAGTGGCTGTGGCTGGAACGAAATGTTGATCGCTTGCAAGGAGAAAGGGTTCCTGATAATTTAGCGCCGGCTTATTTGCCCAATGAACGGCGTCCTTTTAACTTCATTGAACACAGGCTGAAGCTTAAAAGCAGGCTGCTGTACGGCTCCCTTAAAAAGGGCCTGCAAACCGGTATAGAGTTTCATGCAGACTATCGCTATCCTCAGGGAGAGAAAGCCCCGGGGAATGGGGTTCGCAATTTTGATTTTAGAAATGTTTACCCGATTGTCAGAAATAGAAACGAACGCATGACATTAACCATTGGGTATAGAGTAAATAAGAACTTTTATTTACTGGGTGGAATATCCTATGATTTGGATAAAGACAAACAATCGGGGATAGGTCTACCGCGAATTACAGGAACGCCGACTTGGTTTGATGGCGGTTTTGGACGTATTTCATTGAGCTGGTAATACTAAATTATTTATTTAAATATTTGAGACCATGGAAAAAATGACTTTGAAGGATGTGGAATTGAAGAACAAGAAAGTATTAATGCGTGTGGACTTCAATGTACCCATAGAAGACGGCAAGATCGGCGATGACAGCCGGATCGTAAAAGCGCTGCCTTCAATCAATCACGTAATCAATAACGGGGGACTCCTCATACTTACCAGTCATCTTGGAAGGCCGGGTGGAGAATTTGATGAATCCTTAAGCCTAAAGCCGGTAGCAGAGCATTTGCGAACACTGGTAAAGTGTCCGGTTTACTTTGCGGAAGACTGTATTGGCGATAAGGCTAATGATGTCATTCAGCAGGCGAATCCGGGTGAAATCGTACTGCTTGAAAATGTGCGTTTCCATTCCGGTGAGAAAGCAAATGAGGAGGCTTTTTGTATGCGGCTGGCTGCCCATGCCGATCTTTTTGTCAATGATGCTTTTGGAAGCAGCCACCGGGCCCATGCATCGGTAGCGGGTGTGGCAAAGTTTCTGCAGCCTGCAGTCTCCGGATTTTTACTGGAAAAGGAGATTAAATATCTAAGTGAGACCGTGGAAAGTCCCGAACGGCCTTTCGTTGCCATACTGGGCGGGGCAAAAGTATCCGACAAAATCGGAGTCATTGAAAACCTGCTCGGTAAGGTCGATACAATCATCATTGGCGGGGGAATGACCTATACCTTCTATAAGGCTAAAGGATTGCCCATCGGTGATTCCCTGGTCGAAGAGGATAAGGTTGATCTTGCAAAATCGTTAATGGAGAAAGCCGAAGAGAAAGGCATAAAGTTTATGCTGCCTATGGACTCGGTGATTGCCAAAGAATTTAAAAATGACGCCGAACATAAGGTGGTTGATGAAGACGGTATCGAAGACGGCTGGATGGCAGTAGATATAGGTCCGCAGTCTTCCATCTCATTCGGCAATGTTATAAAAAATGCTAAAACAGTAGTCTGGAACGGTCCGATGGGTGTATTTGAAATGGAGAACTATGCCGACGGCACCTTTGCCGTTGCCGAAGCACTTGCTGAGGCAACCAAACACGGGGCAACGACAATCATCGGCGGGGGAGATTCTGCCTCGGCAATCAGAAAGGCCGGTTTGGAAGATAAGGTTTCGCATGTTTCAACGGGCGGAGGGGCCAGCCTCGAATTTCTGGAGGGAAAAGAGCTGCCCGGAGTCGCTGCGTTGACGGATAAGTAATTATCCTGCACCGCCTGCTGCGCCGCCTCCGGCTGCGCCGGCAGAGGCACCCGTACTTGCAGTACCGCCAGCCGCTGTTCCCGGGAAAGAGGCTGTACCGCTTGCCGCGAGAGTGCTGAAAGAAGAGGCAACCTGCGCCGGTGAATGCGTGCCGGAAGCGTAAAATATAAACCAGGCAAAAACGATGTCATCACTTTCACACTGTTTGAAAACAGTCTCAATATGATCTTTGGATAAACCGAAGGCAATGGCGTAAATAAAATGTTTATCCAGAAAATCACTGCCGATGGAGTGTTCTTTTGCATTTTTTAAACCTTTCCGGTAGGCATCCCATCGCTTATAGGCCATTTCTCCTTCTTCCGTCCTGCGGATTATGCCAAAAGAAGCTGCAAGGAATATTCCCGTGATGATTAAGGCAATGATTCCAATAGGACCGGCCCAGACTGTTGCGAGAATTGCCGGTACCAATAGTACAAACTGCACAACAAGGTTGGCATATAATCCCTTGTAGCTTGCCATATCATACCAGCCTCTGGCCTCACAATCTTTCTTAAGCTGTTCTTTCCATTTTGAAAACCAGCGGGTGGCTTTTATGGTACTTCCTGAGAACAATTCTTTAATATTATTGTTGCCTTCCTCAATTTGATGATTAACAAATTCAAGGACTAAACTTTCCCATTCTGTGAGATCACCGGCAGCCTGGGACGAAGTATTTTCAATTTTAAATTGGGATTCTTCACCGCCCAAGAACTTTTCTTTCGGTTTATCTTCTTTGATCACAAAATAGTTGCGTCTCGCAAGGTCTAGCAGCGTAGCCATGAGCTGGCTGCTGCTTACCTGTCTTTTATTGAGCAACCATCCGGCAACTGCAGGTTTTAGTCTACCCGGAATCATAATGGTTTCGGTGGAGGAGAGGCGCCCGGTTGAATGTCGTTTGCCGTATTTTCTATAGAAAAATAGGAAGAAGGCGATACTCAGGAGGCCGGTAATTACCATAAGTTGTTCACCATAAGCGGCATATTGTTCTTCTCTCTCCTCAGCTGCTTGTTTTTCTCGGCGATAAACTTCTTCATCCTTCTGAGCAGCCTGCAGACTAAAGTCCGGATCTGTGGTAGTTACGCGGTCTGACTCAAAAATATTTCTGGGAAAAATGCTCCGGATTTTTAC
>DATFJD010000040.1:0-5077 GCA_035269475.1 Halalkalibaculum sp. | reverse complement strand
CCGACCAGGAAAACAGCCGTGATGGGCGGTGCTATATAAGCCTGCACGCTCTGAAGGTAGAGGAAAAGCTGATTGGAAAAATACTCCATGAAGGGTATCCAGAGCAGGCCGAAGACAACCAGTATTACCGTTGAAACCTGTCCCACGATAACCAGCTCATGCTCCGTTGATGCCGGTTTGTACTTCTTGTAGAAATCAAGGGTTATCAAGGTTGAGCAAGAGTTAAAAACCGAAGAGAGAGAACTCATAAGAGCCGCAAAGAGGCCCGCTATTACCAGTCCGCGTAGGCCGACCGGAAGCACCGCCTGGGCCAGTACCGGCAGGGTATCATTGGGTTCGGCAATCTGAAGGCTTCCCTGCTGCACGAGCGCATAGGCTACAATACCGGGGAGCACAAAAATGAATAGCGGCAGCATCTTCAGGTAGCCGGCAAAGATCGTACCCTTCCGGGCATTGGTTTCATCTCTGGCCGAAAGCACCCGCTGTACAATAAACTGATCGGTACACCAGTACCAGACCCCGAGAATGGGCGCCCCGAATAAGATGCCGGTCCATGGATAATTGGTATCATCCGCATCTCTCCAGAGATTGAAAAATTCGGGATCCACAATTTCAGTCATTTTGCCCCAGCCGCCAAGTTCCTGCAATCCAAAGAAGGTTACGGCCACGGCGCCACCCACCAGCACAAACATCTGCACCATATCGGTATAGACTACCGCCTTTAACCCGCCAAAGACTGTATAGATACCGGTTGCCACAACCAGTACGAATGCACCCACCCAGAAATTCACGCCGATCGCTTCAAAAACTATACCTCCGGCATAAATGGTCACGGATATTTTGGTAAGTACATAGCCGATGATGGAAACGACGGATAAATAGATCCTTGATTTGCTGTCGTACCTTTTCTCGAGAAATTCCGGCATCGTAGATACATTGCTCTTCAGGTAGAAAGGGACAAATATCCATCCGAGCATAATCAGCGCGATTCCCGCCAGAATCTCATATTGGGCAACAGGCAAGCCATCCGCAAAACCGCTGCCGGCCAGGCCTATCAGGTGTTCGGAACCGATATTGGAGGCAAAGAGGGAGGCACCGACAACGAACCAGCCTACATCCCTTCCGGCTAAAAAGTAATCGGTGGACTCATTTTGGGATCGCTCCCGGCGGGATGCCCACCAGGCAATGGCAAAAACCGCCAGGAAATAGGCCACTATGGTTGCGATATCCGGATAGCTTAACTCTATGCCAATAAGATCCCTGGTTTCCATATTTAATTTTACTTATTCAGCTAATACACAGGCTTACATGAAATGAATTATCCCACATAAACCTGTGCTATCCCTATACCCTTTTAAGTTAAAGCAGGTTTTAAAGCTAAATTGATTATGCCTGGGTAGCAGAAAGCTTCTCCTTCTCCGCTTCTTCCCGTGACATGTCTTCCAGGGTTCTGCCCTTTGTTTCCTTCACGAAGTACTTCACAAAGAAGTAGGCTACGATGCCGAAGAAAGCGTAGATTCCATATGAGAAACCTAATCCTATTGAAGAAAGCAGTACTGGGAATGTCATGGTTATGATAAAATTCGCTCCCCATTGGGCCATTCCGCATAAAGCAAGAGCAGCACCGCGGTACTGGTTCGGGAACATTTCACCGAGCATCACCCACATTACGGGTCCCCAGGAAAATGCGAAGAAGGCTATATAGGCATTGGCCGCTAACAAGGCATACAGGCCCTGGTTACCGCCCAAGGTTAGGGAGTCCGGCCCGCCTGAGGGAGCAGTGCTGAATATATAGGCCATAATTCCCAGCATCACCGCCTGGCCCAATGAGCCGACCAGCAGCAGTGGCTTGCGTCCCACTTTATCAACCAGGGCTATGGCAACGAAGGTGAAAAAGATATTAACGCTTCCGCTGATAACATTTTGAAGCAAAGCATCAGCTTCCGTAAAACCGGCGGCTTTCCACAGGGTGGCGCCATAATAGAAAATCACATTGATACCCGTAAACTGCTGAAGCATAGCGAGTCCAAGGCCAACCCATACCAGGGGATGTATCTTTCCGGTATACTTGCTTATCACATCTTTGAGGCGCGGCTTGACCCCTTCCCGGAGCGTTGACTTAATATCATCAACTTTAGCTTTTGCATCGGCCAGAGGTGAGATTTTTTTAAGCACGCCGCGTGCATCATCTATCTTACCGGCGGCAACCAGGTATCTTGGTGACTCGGGTATGGTTAATAGTGAGAACAGAAAAATAGATGCCGGAATTATTTCGGCCCAGAACATCCACTGCCAGGTCCTGAATCCTCCCCAAAAAACTTCATAAGCTCCGCCCGACATCCCGGCCAGCCAGTAATTGCTCATAAATGCCATAAAAAGCCCGATAACGATCATGAGCTGCTGCAGCGTTGCAAGGCTGCCGCGGATTTTAGAGGGGGCAATTTCACTGATGTAGGCAGGTGCCAGAATACTGGCGGCACCCATCGCCATACCGCCGATAACCCGGTAAATGACAAACTCTAAAGAACCGTCAGATATGCCCGATCCCCAGGCGCTAAGGATGAAGGCCAGGGCTGTAGCAATCATCACCGGCTTGCGTCCGAATTTGTCGGCCAGGGTACCCGCAAAAAAGGCTCCCACCATGGCTCCCAGCAGTACAGAAGCCACATTGAAACCCGTAACGGCAGCGTCAGAATCAAAAGCTTTTTGCAGTGCATCAACCGTACCGTTGATAACGCCGCTGTCAAATCCAAACAGAAAGCCGCCTAAAGCTGCCGCTGCTGATAGGAGTATAACCCGGGGGAGGTTATACGTCCTTTCCTGGTTACTGTATTCTGTATCTGTCATACCACTTGGTTTTTAAGGATTAATTAAAGTCTTGAACGATTTTCTACGATATGAATCTATTTATTAATGCAAAGCCAATTGTCTTTAATTTTGTCATGAGAAACTAATGCAAATTTTTCGATTTTCCGCTAACCGGCAATTTGTTTAATCATATTGTCATTTGAACTATCATGCACTGTCCCATATCCATAGTCAGTTATTCCAATTTGTGCTTCCTCTCCACGAATTGTTCTGCTGCCTTTAAAAACACCCGAAGCCGTGCAGGCTCCAATCCGTCCGGTATTTTTCGAGAAATTTATGCCTGATATTTTCATTCAGCGGCAGTGATTTTTTTATGGAAGAGATCCATGGAGGCCTCAGTCGGATTCGGGAGAATAGTTCATATTGACCCACTCATTCTTCTTCCCGCTTTCAATGGTTTTATGGATAAAATGAACACCGATAGCTCCTTCATAAACTGTCGGAAAGTCGGATGAGAACCGGTCAGGTTTCTCGCCTTTCTCCTTCGCCAAGATCGTTCGTCCCACATTCAGATAAATATTGGCAAAGGCCTCAATAAAGCCTTCCGGATGTCCGGGAGGAATGCGATTATTGAAATTAGAAATCTCAGAAAGATAAGGATTGCCTCGTTTGTAAATCTCTTCGGGTTTATCAGGATATCGCAGATATAAATAGTTGGGATTCTCCTGTCCCCACTCCAGAGAGGCCTCGGTACCGTAAATTCTGATCCTGAGATCATTCTCTTCACCAACCGATATCTGTGAGCAGTACAAAATAGCTTTGACGCCCTGCTCATAGTGAATGAGGAGGTTGGCGTCGTCTTCCAGTTTTCTTCCCTTTACAAAGGAGGTAATGTCAGCGTACAGCTTTTCCATTTTCAGGCCGGTTATATATTCCACCAGGTTTTCTGCGTGCGTCCCTATATCGCCGACCGCTGATGATATTCCGGCTTTATCGGGATCTGTCCGCCATTCCGCCTGCTTTGCCCCCTCCTGCTCGATAGGCTCGTACAGCCAGCCCTGGGGATACTCCACCACTATCTTACGAAGTTTGCCCAGCTTATTATTCTTCACCATCTCCCGGGCCTCCTTGACCATCGGGTAACCGGTATAGGTATGGGTCAGGCCGAATACCACCTCATGCTTCTCAACCAGCCGGCATAGCTCTTCAGCTTCCTCAACGGTATTCGTTAGGGGTTTGTCGCAGACCACGTGAATACCCTGCTCAATAAAAGCCTTGCAAACCGGGTAATGAAGGTGGTTCGGAGTGACAACAGAAACAAAATCGATGCGCTCATCCTCAGGCAGTTGCGCTTCTTTTTCGGCCATCTCTTTAAATGAGCCATAAACACGGTCACTGTTCAGCTGAAGCTGTTCGCCCATCGCGTCTGATTTCTCTTTTGAGGAAGAGAAGGCTCCGGCTACCAGCTCCATATGCCCGTCGAGTGCAGCGGCCTTTCGGTGAACCTCCCCGATAAAAGCACCGGGGCCGCCGCCAACCATCCCATATCGCAACTTTCTGTGAAATTTCATAGATCAATATTTTATTACCCTTTTACTAATTCTCTTTAATAAGGAATTTTAGGAAGTAAATTGCAAGAAAATGAAAAATATAGAAAAATACCCTCAACCATTATGCAAAAAGCTTGCAAGTATGCTCCTACTCATCTATAATGATTGGGTTAATCCAATTCAAATTCTAGTAATTCTATGAACAAGAAAAACTTCAATATCCAATCTCAGTCTGAGGATTATGACGCCATAGTGGTCGGCACTGGGATTAGCGGTGGATGGGCTGCAAAAGAATTAACTGAAAACGGTTTAAAGACACTTGTTCTGGAACGAGGGCGAATGGTCGACCATGTGGATGACTACCCTACTATGCATATGGACCCATGGGATTTTGAAAATAACGGGCAACCGACCAGAGAACAAAAAGAGAGACAGCATAAGCAACATCGTACGGGATATACTACAAATAGAGCCCACAGTCACTTTTTTGTTGATGACATTAAGCACCCCTACAATGAGGTTAAAAGATTTGACTGGATGCGTGGATATCAAGTAGGCGGACGTTCTATCGTCTGGGGCCGCCAGAGTTATAGGCTGAGTGAAATAGATTTTGAAGCTAACGCCAAAGAAGGCATTGCCGTTGACTGGCCCATCCGCTACAGTGATATCGAATCCTGGTATGATTATGTGGAAGAATATATCGGCGTAAGCGGTGAGAA
>DATFJD010000039.1:0-3361 GCA_035269475.1 Halalkalibaculum sp. | reverse complement strand
GAGCCTGACTCATCTCCATTAATTCTGCATCGGTAAAATTCGAATCCTGGGCACCGGCTGTATATCCGATAGTTAAAGAAAGTATGGCCAATATCAGTACTTTAAATAGTCTCATCATTGTGGAAGATTAGGGCTTGGATTGCGTTTATTTTGTTAGATTAAATCTAATTATAAACACATTAATTTTAAAATATTCTTTGTAACGCTATTATAAATAACCGATGTATCATTGAAATATTATCCGGAACCTTCAATAAAAATGTGATAAGCCGCTGAAAACCATGGATTATTGCTATTTATTAGGGATAAATTGGAATGTGCGATAATATTATCGACATCCGATATTGCAAATCCGAAAAAAAGGGAAAGATTGTACCTAAACAACTCTTTTATCAAGTGAATCAATTCGCAAAATTTTTGGAAATAAAATCTTTCACTCTACCAGGTGCCGGGGCAGCTGTGAGGGAATTCTGACCAGCACTTCATAATTGAGGAAATTTGTCATTTCACTGAAGGATGAGACGGTCATCTCCTGGTCTCCCTGTTTACCGATAATAACTACCTCATCACCCTTTTTGACCTCAGGAATATCGGTTACGTCGATGGTTAGCAGGTTCATATTTACCAGCCCGGCCACCCCTGCCCTTCGGCCCCTGATAAGTACGATACCGGCATTGGTCAGGTTTCTTCCGAAACCGTGAGAATAACCTATGGGCACGGTGGCAATCTTCTGCTTTCGGCTGGTCTGGTAGGTGTTGCCATACCCGATAAATTCACCGGCCTCCACTTCCTTGGTGCTCATCACCATGCTTTTCCACTCCATGACTCGCTTGAGTGGATCTTTATGTTCCTTATCGATATCAGAATGGTTTTTTACAAAATTCATGTAGGTTTCCCGGTTTGGCCAGAAACCGTACTGCGCTATACCGATACGGACCAAATCCATGGTGGTCTCCGGGTAGTTTAAAGCCGCCGCCGAGCAGGCCGTGTGCAGGTGCTTTGCTTCAATGCCTTTATCCTGCAGCTTTTTACTCATTTTCTTAAAATTTTCGATCTGGTGCGTGACCCTGACGTGATTGCTTACGCTTTCCGCCCCTGCATAGTGCGTGCAGATGCCATCAACCTCCAGGTGATCGCTGTTATTCTTGATCAGCCGAACCGTATTTTCAATTTCCCCATTTTCCAGCCCGGTACGGTTCATACCCGTTTCCAGGTGCAGGTGTATGCGGGCCGGTTTGCCGGCTTCTTTGGCATGTTTTATTGCCGCTTTAAGCCGATCATTTTCGAACACATAAAAGGAAACATCCTGTTCGATGGCCCACCTGATTTCCGAGTTTTCGATCAAACCCATAATCATGATATGGCTCTCGTTATCGGTTTTGGCATCGTGGGCTCTTTTAGCCTCATCCGAGCTGAATACGGAGAAGTGCCGTATTCCGCAAACCTCAGCCATCGGCACAAACTGCTCAATTCCATGCCCGTAAGCATTGCCTTTAATCACAGAACTGAAGACTACGTCTTTACCCACATAGTCTTTTAGGAATTCAATATTCTGTTTGAAGGCTGACTTGCTTAATTCAATATAAGATGGCGCAAACATGGAAGTTGTTGAGTTGTTGAGTTGTTGAGTTGTTGAGTTGTTGAAGAAATGACCTAGCTTTTAAAAAGGCTGCCTGATTTTAAGACCGAAGTCAAGCTCGATTCTCAATTTTTAGTTCTAAATTCTGAAATGGACGCAGAGCGTCCGATGTACCGTCAACCGCAGAGCGATTGACGAGGCTGTAATTCATAATTCATAATTTTTAATTCTTAATTTTTCACTGATCACTGTTCCCTGACACACTGTTCAATGATTTCGATGGCGCGAACATGGAGGTTGTCAGTTGTCAGGCTGATATTTTTCTAGATTCCAGTCAAGTATTTTTAAAAAGATTCTGACTCCTGACTTCCCAATTGCTCATTGTTAATTGCTAATTGCTAATTGTTCATTGTCTCTGGAATTGATTAATGATTTCAGAAAACATCCTGACTCCCGTTTCAATGAGATCATCCGGAAAATCGTAGTCAGAGGCATGAAGTGCAGATTGGTTGACTCCGGCCCCCAAACCGAACATGGCTCCCCGGAAAACACTCGTAAGGTGCCCAAAATCTTCCGACCAGCTGAAGGGCTCCTGTTTTTCCAATACACTCAAGCCCCTTTCTTTCGCGGATTTTCTTACTATTCCCACGGCTCCGGCATCATTTACCGTTGTTGAAAATGATTCGACCCATTCGGTTTCCAATTCCAGGCTATAGGTTTGGGAATGTCCTTTTGCAAGTTCAATGGCTTTCTCCTTCAGGTTAACCAGTGTTTCATCATCATAGGTTCTCAGTGTTGCCATAACTTCAGCATATCCGGGGGAAGTGCCAAATGCCTGCTCGCCCAGACGTGCATGGATAACGGTTGCCTTAGCCGCCTTGTTCAACGGCACCTGAAATTGCGGCAGCGCGGAAAGGTCCTGAATAAGATGCGACATCGCCAGGGCCGGGCTTGTCCCCTCATCCGGATGGGCGGCATGGGAGGTCTGGCCCTTTAAACGAATAATGAGGCCGACCGAAGCTGCGGCAAATGTCTGTTCTCTTACAATAATTTGGTGTTTCTCATAGCCCGGAAGGTTGTGTAGAGCAAATACCCAATCGGGCTCTATTTTACCGAACTGCTCATCCTCTAACACCCGCTGTGCTCCCTGTCCGGTTTCTTCGGCCGGCTGAAAGAGGAGCATCACTTCTCCGCGTTCCGGTCTGTTTTCACCAAGCACTTGCGCCAAACCGCAAACGATGGCCATATGCCCGTCATGGCCGCACTTGTGTCCGGTTTGTTTATTTTTAGAGCGATAGTCGAAGTCATTCTCCTCCGGGATTGGCAAGGCATCGAGTTCACAGCGCACTAAAATGGCAGGCCCCTTTTCTTTTCCACTGTACCTTGCCAATATCCCATGACCACCTAAGCCGGTAAAAAGTTTATCAGGATTGGTGGATTTCAGAAATTCGGTAATCTTGCCGGCTGTATGCTCTTCTTCTCCGGAAACCTCAGCCAGGCTATGAAGCTCATGCCGAAGATCAACCAGTTTTTGGATATCTAATCCGGAATGTTTGTGCATGGTAAATTTCTGTCAATCACTTTGAGTTACTTAGTGTATACTTTGAGCAACTTGGTGAAATAGGTGACAATAGTTGTTTCACTGAGTTTCACAAAGTTTTCCGGAGGTGCACAGTGGATAAAATATTTAGTAAATATCTCCAAGCACCATGCGTGGGTCCGGATACCGCTTCAGAGCTTGCTCATGAAAATCATCGGCAACTACGCCCGGCATATCTGCTC
>DATFJD010000038.1:0-2362 GCA_035269475.1 Halalkalibaculum sp. | reverse complement strand
GGCCTTGACAACCAGTTACCCCACCATGAATGCGAAATCGCCCAAAGTGAAGGCGCCTATAACAAGCCCTTTGCCAATTACTGGATGCATAACAATATGATTACCCTGGAAGGGCAAAAAATGGGTAAGTCTCTGGGCAATGCCATCTCCCTGGATGAATTCTTTAGAGGTGACCACAAGCTGCTTAGCAGGGCCTGGGATCCACAGGTGATTCGTTTCTTTTTACTGCAAAGCCATTACAGAAGTACAACCGATTTTTCGGAAGAAGCCCTGAACGGAGCCGAATCCGGACTCAGGAACCTGCAGGATATTATCCGTCTCATCCAAAAAACGGATGCCGGTAAGGCGGAGGCCTATGATCTATCTGCCCTAAAAGATAATCTTGAAAGCAAGCTTAATGACGACTTCAACTCAGCCCAGGCCATTGCCATACTTTTTGAGGAACTGAAAAAGCTGAGAAAGCTTATCAATCAAGGCCAGATACCGGAAAATATCGCTGAAATCAGCACATTTCTTGAGGAGTTTGTAGATGGCGTACTCGGCATCTGGCCCGAAGAGGAAGATTCTTCTGCCAATGACAAGACGGAAGAGCTGGTCAGGCTATTGATCGAGTTCAGAGCCCGGGCAAGGGAAAACAAGAATTTTGAACTGGCCGATGCCATCCGTGACCGCCTGAATGAAATAGGCATTGAACTGATGGATTCCCCCGAAGGCACCGAATTTAAAATTAAGTGATAGTGACTAGTAGAAAGTAGTGAGTAGAAAGTAACTAAGCATCCGGTACTCATCACTCATTACTCAGGAAAAATCCACCACGATGTACTGATGTCCGCCGAACTGAAGAAATTCAATTGATATGAAGAACAACAAAATATTCAATTTAAAAAAGACCAAAAAACAAAGGAGAAACCTGAGAAACAATCAAACTTCTTCAGAGCGTCTTTTATGGTCTGCACTTAAAGGCCGTCAGGTTTTAAAGTTGAAATTTCGCAGGCAACATGGTATTGGAAATTATATCGTTGACTTCTATTGTCCGGCTCTAAAATTAGTTGTCGAAGTGGATGGGGAAAGCCATTTTACAAAGAAGGGAATGCAACATGATTTGAAAAGAGATCAATATTTAACCGATTTAGGGATCACTGTTTGCAGGTTTAATAATCAGCAAATCCATGAAAATCTGGAAGGTGTAATAGCCGAATTAGTGAGAATTATTGAGAACAAAAGATTATCGGGTAGTTAATAAACCTCCCCTATCCCCTCCTTTTGAAGGAGGGGAACGTACCGGCTCAAATGTCAAAACTTAAAACCTATAGAAGTATATACTGTAACAGAGAATTGACAGGGGTTAATAACCTAAATTTTTAATACGTTACAACACTTTCTAAAAGTTTAATCCGGATGAATGAGAACTTCTCCCCTTTTTAAGGGGAGAACGAGAGGGGTTGAATTAAGAATTGATGACCGATTTAAATATGAAAAAATTATCGTCTCTCATAAGTAATGAGTAATGAGTAATGAGTGCCTTATAAATACCTCTTACTACTTTCTACTTTTGACTTTCTACTATTTATTCTTAACTCACGACGAAAATACTCATCACACAAAACTGATACATGCAAACTAACGATTATTTTATCTGGGACGGCGACCCGGTCGCATTCAGCCTCGGCACCATCGAATTACCCTTTCCGGTAGCCGTCTGGGGTATCGTACTTGCCGTAGTTGTCTTCTTTTGGGGCTTTTCAAAAATGGTCCCTGAATCGTCAAAATATGAAGAAACCAAAGAACCGCCCGCCTGGAAAGTTATATTGCTCGGGCTTGGCGCCCTGGTCGGGGGCCAGCTGATATTCCTCATTCTGCCCTCACCGATGATAGAACAAATTGGTCCCATTGAACCCCGGTGGTACGGCTTTCTATTTATGGGCTCTTTTGTAGTCGGTTTTATTCTGATGCGGCAGATGTACATAGCCGCCGGCCGGACCATGGAAGAACTTGACAAGCTGCTGCTTTATGTACTGATAGCAACAGTAGTCGGTGCCCGGCTCGGGCACGTCATATTTTACGACCTGGGTTACTACCTTAGAAATCCGGCGCAAATCATTGCCATTTGGCGCGGCGGACTTGCCAGCCACGGTGCCGCTATCGGCATCATCCTCGCCATGTACCTGTATGTAAAGAAAGTACCGAAAATGAATTTTCTCTGGCTGGCTGACCGGGTAGTTATCGTAGTTGCTCTTGCGGGGGCCATGATCAGAACGGGTAACTTTATGAATTCAGAAATAATCGGGAAACCTACGGATCTTCCCTGGGCAGTTGTGTTCGAAAAAATAGATATGATTCCGCGTCATCCAACCATGCTTTA
>DATFJD010000037.1:0-2417 GCA_035269475.1 Halalkalibaculum sp. | reverse complement strand
TTGGCAGGGCAAATATACCGGGTCCCATCATAGCCCCGATGCCAATCATCACTGCCATGAACAGGCCGACCGTACGTCTAAATCCCGATTGTTCAGCCATTATGGCACTATAAGTTTTTTAATTTTGATCTGGTAGATGAGTAAACAAATTTATTTGGCTACTTATTTTAGAACTTAACCTCATCTTCGTTTATACCGATTACGTACCGATTCGTTTGATCCCGGAATATCAAAATCAGGTTATGGATTTAAAACTTGCTGCCGATCTCCTGTATAACGGATGTCTATCTGAGTTCTCTATGGTATCCTCATAAAAATCACGGACAGCTTTTACGTCCGAAAAATTTACGCCGGCTTTACTATAGTTCCATTCCTGATTTTTGTGCGCAAAACCTTATGGTTCAGATTTATCGCAGCATAATATGCTGCGATAGGCTCCCTACCGGCAGGAGTATGACCGTTGAAGAAGCCAGTGCTACGGTTGCTCCGGTTACGATAATCTGAATTTCGCTAAAATTCATGAGCAGTAAATTTATTTCTGGTACTAGGATACGTAACGAACGCCCAAAGATCTACCATTCTCGAACCCTCAGTTATTGTTAGTTGTATCAGGTGAGGTGTCCAGGCCAAGGTTTTCTTTAAAACGTTTCAGCCCTTCACTGGCTTTCACCTTCCAGTGTTCGGAGACAAAACGCCGTACCATCAACACGGAGCAGGGTGCCCGGTCTGCTATAATATCGGGTATGGTGCCTATGAGAACATTACGGATACCGAATTCTCGGGAGGCACCGATGATGACAAGATCGTGGGATTCATTTTCGAAATCAGCCATAATCCCGGTGGTAACATCACCGGCCTGGCGGATCTCCAGGCGCATGCGGTCAAAATCAGCAACCAGGGGCTCAATGGTCTCGAGCAGTGACTCGCGCTCTGCATCTATATCTGTGCCTTCTTTAACAAGCCGCAGTATTTTGAGTTCGGCATCGTGTACCCGTGCAATTCTTACAGCAAGTTCCAGCCCAAGCCACGCATGGAGTCCGCCACCCCATGGAAGAACTATGGATTTTATATTTTCAAGTCCGCGGTTCTTCAGAATTCCTACATCTGCTTTGAGATTCTTGATAATACGCTGAACAGGAGAGTTGTAAATGCGTCCCACACTGAAGCCTCCTTGCCAGCCCATCAGCAGCATGTCTGCCTTGCGGCTTTCTGTTTCGGAAACCATGGCGCCAAACACATCGTGTGCCGCTTCCGTTACCGAACGGAAGTCGGTATTATCCAGAATGGGCTGGTAATCACTTTCAATACCCAGCGTCTGCGTGCCGGAATGTTCAAGTATGGCATCAATTTTTCGCTGTATGGAGGGTTTCTGCTCCAGTTTTTCCCGAATCGTGGTTATGGGCGTTTGGTAAGGAACATGAATGATGTGCATGCCTTCAACCATTCCTGCCTCTTCCTTGCCGGCTGAAATAAACTGTGCCAGCCGTAGCAAGTCGGTTTCGTGCTCGGGATTGGCCAGTGCCGTCACCAGGTGACGGGGTTTGCTGGCATCAAGCGGACGCATAGTCGGAATTTCCTCTTCAACCACCTCTGCCTCAGCCTTCTCAGGAGAGATCAGAAACAGACTCCATCCGTGTTCATGCCAGCGTTCTTTAAACCTGGGCAGGGCATGGTCGATATTTACCTTTCCGCGGCCCCACACGGCATACCAGGCAAGACTGGCGAGGATAAGAACTACAATCGCAATTTGTGCAAAAGGTCCGGAATAAATAATCACTCCAAGACAGCCGGCCGCAGCAAGAATTTGTCCGAAAGGGTTGCCGGGTGTTCTATAGCTGGGTTTATACCAATCCGGGTCTGCAGCTCGCAAAACCACACAGCCGATGTTCAGGGCGGCGTAGCTGTAGAGCTGAAGTACGCTGGCAATCTTTGCCAAATCTTCCAGGCTTTCAATAAGCAGAAAACTGATAGCCAGGATGCCGGTCAGCAGTATGGCGCGGTAAGGCGTGAGCAGTTTTTCATGAATCTTACTCAGCCAGTTGGGAACCATCCGGTCGCGCGCCATTGCCAGGTTTATGCGCGAGGAAGCCATAATACTGGCATTCGCGGAAGAGAGAGTAGCAAGCAGGCCGGCAAATATGATAGCAATGCCACCGGCGCCGCCCAGCATCTGCCTGGCTGCGGTGGTCAAGGGGTCACGGACTTCCTGAATGGTAGACTGTGGGAAAATCCCGGCTATTACAAGCAGTATTACCAAATATAAAACGGTAACCAATGCTACGGATCCGATAAGTGCCCGAGGTAAGTTCTTTGAGGGGTCCTTAATCTCTTCTGCTACGGCTGCTATTTTAACGAATCCCAGAAAGGAGACAAAAACCAGGGCCGTGGTAGTGTAAATCGGTTCAACGCCGAGAGGG
>DATFJD010000036.1:0-3779 GCA_035269475.1 Halalkalibaculum sp. | reverse complement strand
TTGAAGCCTGAATAGTAAAACCGACTGCCGGTTCGGGGATCCATAGATCGCTGATATCGGCTTCGGCAGTGATGCTCTGCTTGCGATTGCGCGTATTCAAAGCAGCCCGTGCCTTGCCATTTTCCAGCGAAAAGTCTGTTTTAAGGGTATCCAATGCATATGATTCGTAAGAGATCCTGCCTGAATGAAGAGTGCCTCTTATGCTGCCTTCCTGATAGGAAGAGAGCGGGATCATCCCTTCGGATTCAAATTGAAGGTGATGTACATCGGGCATGGCGGGATCATTAAAAAATGCCTTTAAATTCAGGCGATTTGCCCTCACCTTTGCGCCTGTCAGAGTAAATGCCGTATCTCTTTTGAAGGCGGCAGATACCTGCAGTTCATCAATACCTTCGGAGCGTACCCCCAACCCGATGCTGAATTCACTGAGACTGCCTTTTAGCTGTAAATCGAGGCCAAGATTCTGCTCGACCGGCGATTGATCTATGTAAGCCGCAATATCTCTCCACGACAAGGGTTGGGCCTGCAGGTCAAAGCTGGCGGCTGAATCTTCCACCTGAAAACTTCCGGAGCTTTGAAGCAGGGAACTCCCGGTTGCGAGCACCAGTTTCTCCAGGCTTATTGACTGTTTATCAGCAGCAAACCGGCTTTCAAAGGAAATTTTATCCTCCAGCCCGGTACCCAGTATTTCAAAGGAGAGTTCAGATATAGTTGCCTCATAGCCGTCCTCCAGCAGGCCAAAGCCGCTATTCAGACGAAGATTATCTACCGTAAACGCGGAGTCTTTGGGCATTGATTCTATCACTGCATCAATAGCGCCCTGATTTACTTCTAAACTTTCAATACGGAGAGGGAAAGGCTCTGAAGCTGATGTATCTGCATCCGCCCGGGCCGGCTCAACCCATTCTGCAAAATTCATCCTGCCCTGCTGTTCCCTCACTTTCACAAAGGGACCTGAAATCGTGATCTCGGGAATCTCAAAAACCGACTGGAAATAGCTCAGTAGATTATAGCGTAACCTGAGACTGTCTATACTGCCAACCGTATCGTCGCGGCTGTCCACCAGGGAAATACCCTGCAGCTCGACCTCCTTCCAAAGATCTCCTTTTATACCGGTAATGGAGAGTTGCACCCTCAGCTGCTCATTGGCGGCAGATACTACCTGATTTTTAACAATACCTCTTACAAAATCTGTATTCAAAGAAAGGCGCAGAAAGGCAAATAAAAGCACCAGTGCAAGGAGGACGATCCAGGGCCACCTGCGCCTGCGAATTGTTTCGATATGTTCCGTTTTTTTCTCTGTCAAAATGCCTGTCCTATACTGAAATGTATGGCTGCCCTGTCCCAGAAACCGGCAGAATGGTTATCCCGGTAAATACCCAGATCTTCATCCGTCGGGTTCAGTTTATAACCCAAATCAATCCTTACAGGGCCTATGGGTGACTGATAGCGAAAACCGCCCCCTGTTCCAAACTGCACGGGGCGTTCTGAAAGCGTGTTGACGCTCCCCCAAACCTGTCCCCCATCGAGAAAAGCCGCCACGCCAAATCCATCCAGCAATTTATCTAAATCCTGCCTCAGCTCTATATTAAATGCGAATTTTGCCCTTCCCCCTATGGGTACATAGCGATCAAAAGTGGATACGGTATCGCCGTTAACTTCTTCGGTTCGAAAGTTTGCCTGCTTGGGACCCAGTTCCTGCCTGTACCACCCCCTTACCGTATTGGTTCCACCGAGGAAAAAGCGAATATTCCTGGGCAGTGAATCCGCCGAAGCGTTGATAATTCCACCGCCCTGAACCCTGGTTGCCAGAATAGTGCTCTGGCTGAGCCGGGTAAAACGCCTTATATCAAGGGATGCCTTTTGAAACTGAAAGGTAGCGATATCAAAAAATCCGGACAGTTCAAGATAAGGCTGAACAACCCAGCCCAGCTGCTCCCGTCCGTATCCCTGGCTATAATACCCGTTAAACTGAAGGGAAGATAAATCATAGCGATTGGTGCTGTCGGGAAGATTTATATTTCTCTTTTCCGATCTCTCAATATTTTTTGTGGCTTCATAAGATATGCTGCCGGTGAGGTTCTGACTATACCGGTAAATATAGCTATTCGTCAAACCGAGGGTAAACAGTTCAAAACTCTCCTCCAGCTGGTGCTCCCCGAAAGGCGAAATCACTATGCTGCTTTTGTTATTATAAAAATAGGGAAACAGGTAATCGAGGCTCACCAGCTGCTGAATGAAGGATGCCCTTCCGGTTGCTGTAAAGCGGTGCCCCTGGCCGAAAGCATTGCGATGAATCCAGCTCAGCTGTCCACGGACCAGATCAGCGGTACCGAAGCCTAGGGATGCTTCAACGGTACGCAAAGGGGCTTCGCGAACCCTCATTCTCAGGTTCAGCGTGCTATCCTGTTCCTGCTCCGGAATCCCGATGGTAACGAACTGAAAAAGGTGATGATTAAACAGCTCCCGCTGCGCTTCCTGAATTTTATCATGGCTGTACGTCTGTCCGATTTTAATACCTGACTCCCGTATCACATATTTTTCCGGGATACTCCTGGTTCCCTCCACACTGATTTCTGAAACTTTGGCCCGCGAACCGGTATCGGAGATTATGGTGACTTCTGCGGAGAGTCCGGCGGTGTCAACTACCGACTCAACCGAAACCTGAACAAATGGAAAGCCACGATTCCTGACTACATCCTTTACCTGGCCTACCGCATCCGGTATCATAATTCTTTGGAACCTTTCACCCGCCTGCAGGGGAAGCCGCCGCTTCATTCTCTCAAATGCCCTGGCCTCCCTGATCAGCTCGGCATTGGCGGAATCGGTTTTAAACACAAAGTTCACCTTGCTGATTCGAATGGCCGCATTTTCCCTGATAGTGAAAACAAGCTTCTTTTTCCATGCTTTGCCCTTATCCTCAACCCTGTAATCTACCTTTACATTATAAAACCCTCGCCGCTGGTAGAAGTTACGCAAGCGAATCACGTCTTTTTGGATCGTTGTCTCATTCAATTCGTGTCCGGCATGTTTCCAGAAACGTAATTTACTCCAAAACGAGTGGGCTTCGGAAGCGATCTGATCTTTCAGTACTACAGAGGTGAAGGTTTCGTTGCCTTTGATTTCGAGCTCCCAGATTTGCTCCTCCTTAGCGACTGTCTCAGAATCACTTTGCAAAGCCATGCCAGTGCCAAAAACCAGGCACCAGATACAAATGGTAAAGGCAAATATGAACGTCTTTTTAAAATGCACCGGTATCTCTTTATTGGCAGGCCCTGATTTTTATAATGATACGCTATGATAAGATTTTGACTGCATCCCTCAAAGAAATTAAACCCATAGCCAATGAAGCCAATTTATTCTTTAATTACTATTTGCCAAACAGTTAAATTGGCTTATACTATATACCTTTGAACCTGTTAAAGTAGTAGCCGATATGTTATCCCATTTCCGTGCCTCCTCGCTATGGGGAGCGCTTTTCCTGTTTGCCATATTTTCTTTCTCCTGTTCATCCAGCGAGGAATTCAGCGGTTTTTCCTATGATCCGGAAGGGTCGACCATCACTACCGACAAGGAGATCACGCCACAGCATGAACGAACCATCGGCATTTCGGCTGACGGTGTATGGCTCAGCAATGAATTTCCCGGGGCCCGAATGAATGATTTCTACAAGGTCAACGACTCCCTCTACCAGGTGGTGCTGGAGCCTGAAAACCATCCCGTCAACAACAGTCCCTGGTACTCCTTCAAGGCATGGGCGGATACTGCCAAAACCATAA
>DATFJD010000035.1:0-3534 GCA_035269475.1 Halalkalibaculum sp. | reverse complement strand
TGTAACCCAAAACGAGATCAACCTCTACGAACAGGTGCAGAAACAGTTAAACGCCAACCCCGACCTGAGCGTACAGAAAGTACAGCCGCTTTTCCTGAATCTGGATATGGAGAATAAGATAACGAAGAGAATACCTGTGGTATCAAATGTAGAAGTTACTTTTGAGGAGCAGTATGATTTTGCGGGAGAGCCTTCCCTGGAACCGGACAGCGTTACCATCAGCGGGGCCGCATCAATCATCCGAAATATTGAAGAGTGGAAAACAGCGCCGGTTCAGTTTGAGGATGTGGATAGTGATATCTCCGCCACAGTTGCCCTCAGCGAGGCAAATCCACTTTACAGCATCACACCACTCGAAGTAACTTACAATGCCACTGTCGCTCAATATACCGAAGGGGAGGCCCGGGTGAATATCGAAGCCAGGGGCATGCCTTCCGGACGAAGCGTCACCTTCAGTCCCTCTGTACTCACTATCAGGTACAATGTGCCGGTCGACCAGTATTCGGAGGTTCAGGAATTGAATAATCCCTTTACAGCCTATATTACCTATCCTCAGATCAGGGAAGATACTACCGGGTTTGTGGTACCTAATATTGAAAATACCGCGCCTGACGATTATAACCTGGAAGTCCGCTCTTTCCAGCCCTCCAGCGTCTCTTATTTCATGGTGCTCAATAATTGAAAGGGGCTGTATCTCAGACTTTCGGAAGTAAGCGTGGAGGGAGGCAGGGAGTTATTTATTTGATTGCCCTTTCATTATTGTCTAAAAGAATAATCTATTCTGTGACCTGCAGTAATTTATCAACAGAAGAACCCGGGTCAAGTTAGAGATAACAACATTATTCTTTACGTCTCTTTGAGCTTCTTTGCACAACTTCGTGAAACAGTTTTACCGGCTAAGCCACCTCATCCAGCTGCTTCTCGAATGGCTTGATCACTTCCTGCACATCACGGGTATCTTCAAAATATTCCAGTATATCGAGCAGCACTTCATCCACAAGCACATCAGGGCAGGATGCTCCGGAAGTCAGGGCAATCTTAACCGGTTTTTTACTCTTAGGCAGCCATTCCTCGGTCTCTTTAATTTCTTTGTCCCACTGGTTAAAGTGCCTGATCAGGGATTCTGAGGTGATCTCTTCGGCATCTCGCACGTGGTAGGTTGGATAAGCGTGCTCCAGGATTTCAACCAGGTGCATGGTATTCGAAGAGTTATAGCCCCCAACCACCAGTCCCAGGTCGGCATCCGTTTCAGCAAGGGCGAGCGTTGCCGACTGGTTTTCATTGGTAGCATAGCAGAGGGTGTCGGTTGTATCTGCAAAATGATCGAGTACGTCGGCCTCTCCGAAGCGCTCTGCCGCAGCCTCCTTCAGTATGTCCATTACTTCCTGCGTTTCGGTAGCAAGCATCGTGGTCTGGTTGATCACCCCGAAATGCTCAAGCGAGGTGATGGGATCGAAGTTCTCTGTACTCTTGTGACCGAAATACTTCTCGAAATCCGTTTTAGGCCGATCACCGGTCATAATATCCGCCAGAATTTGAGCCTCCTCGGTATTCAGTACGACCACGCATTCTGAGTGATCGGAACTGTGGGAAAAGGTGGCCCGGGTCTCTTCGTGCTCATGCTTTCCATGAATTACCAGCGAGTATCCCTTGTTGCCCAGCTGACTTCCGCGTTTCCATACTTTTTCTACGAATGGACAGGTGGTATTATATTCATAGGGATCGATACCCTGCTGCTTCAGTTTCTGTTGAATCTCAATTGTCGTACCGAAGGCAGGCACTATTACAATATCCTCGTCATCGAGCGAAGAGATCGGTATCAGCTCGGTTCCATCCGTTTCAAAAAGAAACTGAACTCCTCTTGCCTGAAGGTCTTCATTTACGGTAGGGTTATGAATCATCTCGCTTAGCAGGTAAATATCCTTGTCCGGGTTCTCCTCTACCGTGCGGTAGGCAATATCAATGGCGTTCTCCACCCCGTAGCAGAAACCGAAATGGCGGGGTATATAGAACTGTACCGGACCGAAATCGAGCACGCTTGGCTCCAGGTCTTTTTTGCGGGGATCCACCACCTTATTGGCATCTTTTACCTTGCGGATGATGGGGGACTGATAAATATCGGGTATATCGAATTTTTTTCGTGCCATAGACTTTAAATATAAGGAGCTTTCAAGGAAACATCACAGGGATCAACAGAAAAAGAAAGGGAATCGATTCGGGTTTAGTTATTGGTTAACGGTTATCGATTGTCTGTCCCTGAATTAGCTTGACTGTTAATGTTGCTAGGCTGTTCAGCCATGAACAATAATTTTATTTATTGAATGGTACTTTTGGGCGTCCAAAAGTAGCCCTGCCACGGGCATCCCTTCGGGAAAAAACCGCCGGGCAAGGATTTGCTCGGCCGGGCGCTGGTGCCCCTTGGCGGGGTAAAAACAAAGATCCTTTCCGCCTAAAGCTTGCTTCCGAGATCTGGTCGGTGTGTTTTTACACCCTCCCGCCTGCGCGTCACCGTCGCAATCACCTACCTCACAACTCCAAGGCCGGTTTTATTGTTTTCTATTTCAAAGTATTGCTAACTAACAACATGTACCTGTCCTTATTGCAATACTATCTGTAACGAGTCTTCCGGGGTTTGGGGATATTGCGGGAAAGCCAGACGTTGAAGCGCTGCGTGTGGAAGAACAAGGTTTAGTGAACGCCATTAGCCAAAATAACATCTCAATACCCCCAATGGGTTTTCCCTACTATTGTGCCATATGGCGCTAACAAGGGGATGCCATTCCAGGGAGTAGCAACATTCTGTATTTATGCTTTTTGATAAAGCAGTCGATGTTATTTAGGCTCCTCTGCTATTGTGCTTACAATTCCGAGTGAGGCCTTCAGCAAACAGTCAAGCTAGTTTAGGAATTGACAGGTTGAATAACCAATAACCAATTTCCATTAACCAATAACTAAACTACGCTTCGGCCACTTCATCGAGCTTTACTCCGACCAGGCGGCTGATACCGGTTTCCGGCATGGTGATGCCGTACATCATTTCGGCTTTGCCCATGGTCTTCTTGTTGTGGGTAATGATGATAAACTGGGTCTCTTCACTGAAGCGTTTAATCATATTGGCAAAACGCTCAATATTGGCGTCATCTAGCGGAGCGTCGACCTCGTCGAGCACGCAGAAAGGGGAGGGTTTTACCAGGTAGATGGCAAAGAGCAGTGCAATAGCGGTGAGGGTTTTTTCTCCTCCCGAAAGCTGGTTGATGGTGGAAGGACGCTTGCCGCGGGGATTCGCTTTTATTTCTATGCTGGCTTCCAGAGGATCTTCAGCATCTTCTTCAATAACAAGGTCACAAAAGTCGTCTTCATTAAAAAGCGTGTGAAACACATCGATGAAGTTCTCGCGAATTTTTTCGAAGGTCTTGTTGAAACGCTCGGTTGCTGTTTTGTTAATCTCATTGATGGTCTCGCGAAGCTCCTGCTCGGCTTTATGGAGGTCTTCAATCTGCTCTTCATAAAAGTCGAGCCGCTCTTTCTCTTCTT
>DATFJD010000034.1:0-10486 GCA_035269475.1 Halalkalibaculum sp. | reverse complement strand
TCCAGCAGGCTGCTTAAGGTATCTTCCAGATAGCTTGCCCGGTTGTAGGTGCAGATTATAAATGATACTTCAGGATTCTTGTTCATTTGTTTGATAATACCGATATATTTGATGCTGAAAATACATGTTTTAGCATATGATACCAATGACTTACCCTTGGATGTCGAATCCTTACATATGAGTGATCCACTTGTTTCCGCGGTAATAACGACTAAAAACCGGTCGGGTATGCTGCCGCGTGCCCTGGCATCGGTACGTAATCAAAGTTACCCGAATATCGAAATCGTGGTCGTTGACGACGGTTCTACAGATATGACACCTCAAGTGATTGAAGACTTTGAATACGAGAATGGATTTATTCATCTACGGAATGAGGAGTCAAAAGGGGCCTGCCGCGCCCGTAATCAGGGCATCGAAGCTTCTTCAGGGATCTTTATTGCCGGGCTGGATGATGACGACGAATGGCACCCCAATAGAATAGAGTTTTTGCTGAAAGCTTATTCGGATGATTTTGCCTGCATCACTTCTGACGTACGGCTTGTTTATCCCAAAAGAACCGTGAAATGGAGTAAGGGAAAGGTAATCACGTTTAACGACCTGCTTTACTCTAACCGGGTCGGTAACCAGGTACTGGTTAAAAAAGAAAGGCTTACGGCAGTGGGGGGATTTGACGAAAACCTGGAAGCCGCTCAAGATTACGATTTATGGCTGCGGTTATCAGAGGCCTACGGACCGATTAAGAATATCAACAAGCCGCTGCAAAGCATTTACCTTGATCACGAAGCCGAACAGATCACAAATCCCAAATCACAACTCGCCGGTTACCTGAACTTCTATAAGAAGCACAAGTCCAAAATGAACCGAACCCAGAAATTATATCAGCTCTTTCATATTCGAAGGGCGCAGGGAAAGGTAAACACTCTTATGGAGATCTTCGGCTGGGTTCCGCCCTCGTACTGGTTAAAAGAAGCAAAGCGTTACCTCGCTGAAGGGTTTTTAAAAGCGGGTAGCTAATAATTCCTTTCTAAAAATCTAAACTCTGATTTCGGTACAGCATGCCGGCTGCCAGAAGGCCGCTAATCCAGATGATAATATGTCCTGCCCAGGCCAGTCGCGCACCCCAAATCGAAGATTCAGGCTCGAACTTAAGCGTCAAGGTATGATCGCCGGCTGGTACGCTGAATCCACGCAGCACAAAGTTGGTTTTGTAGATATCTGTAGGTTTCCCGTCGATAGTAGCGTTCCACCCGGCAGGATAATAAATTTCACTGAGAACCAGGAATCCGGGTTTTCCCGTCGAAGTTTCAAGTGTGATGCTATTGGCATCATAGGAGCTAACCTCGACCGAGGCTGCTGAGTCGGTTGCTGCGGTTACCTGCCGGCCCGTTTCGACAACTGCGGTTTTCGCAGGATTAAAGCCGGAACCGGGTTCCATCAGCTCTACAGCCTCCAGCGGTGAACCGGCTGTAACTACCGAGTCAACAAAGAAGGCTTTGGGCAGTACATTTGTATTTTCATAGACAAAATTGTTCTGGTTGGCGTATACCTGCCGGAGGTCCGGGAAGGGTAGCTGTTGCCCGGCGGTGATATACTTCACGTTCAGCATATCCAGAATGGGCATATTGATACCCTGTGGCCCTGCCATCAGCAAGCGGTCGACCATGTCTTGGTAGTGAGACAGTTTCGCCCCGGTATAGCCTCCGATACTGGGATAGAAATAGGCTGGAATGGCGTTGTTAAAGGGATTATCGAGCAGGGGAAACACGCGGTAGGGATATCCCTGTTCGCTTTGGATATTGTTTATGATAAATTCGTCAAGCGGACGTTTCTGCCTTTCTATGTACTGCTCTGCAGAGATACGGTCGGGAACCAGGCGATCTTCGCTGGTATATCTGCTTCCTATGCTTAGCATGTCGTAGGCTGTTATAAGTATCAGTGCTGCCAGGAAGTAACCCTTGCTGATTTTCCTGCTATAAAAGAGGTAGATCAGTACGGAAGCCAGGAGTACGATCACAAAGAAGCGAATAGAATCTTTTTTAGCCATCGCTTTCCTGGCAGGCTTCAGCTGGTTAGTGATATAGTTACTGACGGCCTGCTGAACCTGGGGATTGTCAACCGAAACATTATTTTGCCGGGCAACCTGTTGTTCGTACTGTTGCCTTTCCCCCGGCTTCTCAAAGGAGAGTAGGGCATTGCTTCCCATTGCAAAAATAACTCCCAGGCCCAAGGCTATTCCGAGAGGAAGATAGAGGGCTTTCGGTGTCTTTATTTTTTCTTTTGCCATCGTAAACAGGGCATGAATACCGAATACCGCGAGTACCGAATAGCAGAAAACGGTGACAATAAGCCACATCTCCGGGGTTCGAAATTTGTTAAAGAAAGGGACATAGTTAAACATGAACTCATTGAGCAGCCGGAAGTTCTCTCCCAGTGAGAAGAGCATGGTTAAGGTGCCTACGCCAAAGAAAAGGTATTTAACTTTCTTGCGATATGCGAAGAGCCCGATGAGGGCCAGCAGAAAGGCAACGGCTCCCAGGTAGTGCGGGCCGCTGGTAAAAGGCTTTGGTCCCCAATAGGCTTCACCCGAAGCACCGCCCAAAATGCCCGGTATGATCAGGGTGAGCAATTCACCGATCCCCTGCGACCAACTGAAGGCATAGTCGAGGCCAAGACCGCTTCCGGAACCGATATCAAGCGTTGACCCGCCCCGTGTGCTGAACTGGGAATATTCATAAAGCCTCCAGTACGATTCCAAGCTACTGACGATCGCCAGTAATCCTGCGCCGGCAATATACGCCGATCGGGTCAGCCACTCAGAGATTTCATTTCTCCGATATGCCTGAACGGTATCAAAAATCCACCAGAATCCAAGCAGGTAGATGAAATAATAGAATACCTGGGGGTGGTTGGCGCGGAGCTCCAGGGTCAGGGCAAGGCTGAATATGAAAAACGCCAGGAGTTTTTTATTCGAGCGGCTCATCATCCAGTAACCTACCAGTACCCACGGTATAAAGGCGTAAGCTACAAATTTTGTATTGTGCCCTGCTTCAATGATAATGGGAATATAGGTGGTGAAACCAATTAAGACAGAGCCCACTACGGAGGCAAAGGGACGAATGCCCTGCAAAATAAACAGGCAATAGAGGCCTCCCAGCAGTACCCAGAAATACTGCAGCGGATACGCGGAATCTGAGATTTCTTTAACCAGTGTGTCTATACTTGGAACCGACTGTGGGGCAGAGATGACGTAAGAAGGCATCCCCGAAAACATGTTGGTAGCCCAGAGCGGGTTTTCTCCGTCATGAGCCTCCTTATATTCAATGATGGATTCGGCACCCGCGCGCCACTGCATAACATCATTGGCCATATAGGTTTGATCGCCAATCAGGACAGAGCTATACAGAATAATCGGCAAAACAAACAGCACTACAAGTGCGGCCAGGTGTTGCTTGTTCTCAGAAAGCCGGGAGATGAAATCCTCTTTTAAAGAGTCCGTTGATTTTTGAGTCATGAAGGAAGGCCTGGTGTCTAGTCTATTACCTTAGGTACGCGGAAATAATCGGTGTCGGCGTCCGGAGCATTTTTCAACGCATCTTCATGAGACAAGGGCTCCCCGGCTTTGTCATCCCGAAGCCGGTATTCCATATCGATTACGTGCTCCAAAGGTTCCACACCACTGGTATCGAGCTCTTCCAGGGTTTCCATGTAATCTAGAATTTTACTCATATCTTTGGCAAGGCCTTCAACTTCATCATCAGTGAATTGAAGCCTCGCAAGATGAGCGACATACCTTACGTCTTTTTCGGTTACGGACATGTTCTTTAAGTTTTGAGCGTTTATAAAGTGTTTCAAATTTAACAAATCATTATTGGAATCGGCAATTATTTCAATGAACAGTTATCAGTGTGTCAGGGTACAGTGTGTCAAGGCACAGTGTGTCAGTGATCAGTGAACAGTGAACAGTGAAGAATTAAAAATTATGAATTTGAAATCGAACTTGCAGACTCGTCAATCGCTCCGCGGTTGACGGTCCTTTGAACGCTCTGCGTCCATTTAATAAGGGCATTTTATAATTAAGAATGAAGAATTGAGAATTGAACTTGTCTTCGGTCATGAAAACAGGCACCCTCTGATAACTGATAACCCTACTTCGTCGAGACTTCGTAGGGCAGGCTGATTACCGGTAGCGAATGCAAAATGGTTCTGCCTGTTCACCGAAGCCTTGTGCGCAGGTGAAATAACTGATAACTGAACAGTGGATACTTGTGTAGAATATTGGCATTTTAAGCCTCTAAAAAAATGAGCTGCATTAATGATCAAAAAGAAAGTTACAATTGTAAATGAAGCGGGGCTTCATGCCCGTCCGGCTGCGGCCCTGGTAAAAACAGCCAGCAAATTCCAATCAGATTTTTATATTCACATGTACGGTTATCGCGTAAATGGTAAGAGCATTCTGGGGGTCATGACCCTGGCAGCAGAAAAGGGTGCGGAACTGGAACTTGAGGTCAAAGGTAACGATGAAAAAGAAGCGGCCAAAGCAATTACCCGACTTATTGAAAATGGTTTTGACGAAAATTAGTGAATCTGAATGAGTGAAAATCGTAAAGAGACCACGCCAGAAACTGAACTTGAATTGGAAGGAGCGCCTGCCTCCTCCGGTTCAGCTATAGGCAAGGCCTTTATTTATAAGAAAAAGGAATTCGATATACAGTCTTCCACGATCAAGAGGGGAGAGGTGCTTGACCATATAAACGAATTCAAGAAAGCGCGTATTGATATGGAGTCGGAACTGCAGAAAATCCAGGGAGACTCTAATTCAGATGAGGCCTCAGACATTATTGATGCACAGATAGAAATGGTCAATGATCCGGTCTTAGCCGGCCAGATTGAGAAGCTGATAAAGGAAGAGCTCTATTCTGTGGAATTTGCCATACAGCGTGCGTTTGAAGATTACATCAGGCTGATGAATAATTCAGACAATCCCCAAGCCCGGGAAAGGTCTATCGATATTTCTGATATCAGGGACCGCCTGCTTGAATACATTAACAAAGAAAGCGACAGCCCGGCAATTGAAAGCGGTTGCATTGTGGTAACACAAGATCTGAGTCCGCGTGAAGTAATCAGCCTGACGAACTATCATATTTCGGGCATTATCATGGACCGAGGCGGGGTGACCTCACATGCCGCAATCATTGCCCGTTCCCTGGGAATCCCGGCAGTAGTCGGGGCAAAAACCGCAACGGAATCTATTAACTCTGAATTAAGAGTTGCCATGGACGGAGATTCCGGCAAGGTATTCGTAAATCCTACGGATCTTACACTGAAAAATTTTAAAAAAGTCATTGAGGAAAACCGTAAGAGAGATGAAAAGCTAAATGAAGTCATCAGTAAAAAGCCAGAGACCTCAGACGGGCATCCGTTCATACTGCGTGCTAATATAGAGTTCCCGGAAGAGCTCGAGCAGGTAAGAGCACTGAAGGCATCCGGTATTGGGTTGCTTCGAACCGAGTCTATCTATATGGAGAAGGAGCACTTCGACGACCTCACAAAACAGAAAGAATTTTATAGCACCATTATGGAAGGTACCGGTTCTGAACCGGTTATTATGCGTCTGTTTGATGCGGGGGGCGACAAGATCTTCGATGAGAAACACAAGGAACAGAACCCATTTTTAGGCTGGAGAGGCATACGCCTGCTGCTGGATAACAGGAAGCTGCTGAGAGAGCAGCTTGAGGCCATCTTGACCGTTGCCGGGGCATATCCCGGGCGGGTCAAAATTCTGGTTCCAATGGTTACCGTTTTAGAAGAACTGACGAAACTCAGAGAGGAGATTCAGTCGGTGCAGCAGAAGTTGAAATCACAGGGACACAAGATAGACGAAGAGGTTCCTGTCGGAATCATGGTGGAAGTGCCCAGCGTTGCCCTTAAAATTGATAAATTCGCCGAGATGGTCGATTTTCTCAGTATTGGGACTAATGACCTGACGCAGTACGTTCTGGCAGTTGATAGGGGGAATGAGTTAATTGCGGATATCTATAATCAGCGCCATCCTGCCGTATGGGAGCTTATTGCCATGGTGGCCAATTCTGCTGCCCGGCATAACAAGCAAATTACGGTTTGCGGTGAACTGGCCTCTGATCCTGTTTCGGCTGCCTGCATGCTGGGAATGGGTATAAGTGACCTGAGTATGGCACCCAGTAAAATAGCCAGGGTAAAAAGTATATTAGTAGGTAAGTCTTTTGAAGAGATGAAGGCACTTGCTGCAAAAGTAATGGACTGTAGCACGACCGAAGAAGTGAATAACCTGTTTCAAAATTGGAGTGAGAGTTAAAACGATATGCAGCTTACGAAAGATCAGATAAAGTCAGTCGATGGCCAGAATATGTGGGAGCTGGTGGCCGGATTTCCAAACCAGTGGGATGAAGCTATGAAAATCACGGAGGACCTCAGCCTTTCTATCGACAAAGAGAAAATCAACAAAATATGCTGTGTCGGCATGGGCGGTTCCGCCATGGGGCCGGATCTCATAAAAGCTTATTCCTATAACTGCTGTCCTCACCCTGTAGAGGTGATTCGGCATTATAATATTCCCAACTGGGTGGATGAAAATACTTTGTTTATTGCCTGCAGCTTTTCCGGAAATACTGAGGAAACCTTATCTGCATTGAAACGGGCCCGGGAGCGAAATGCACAGTCTATCGCCATAACTTCCGGCGGTGAGTTGCTGCTCAAAGCTACCAAAGAAGAGTTTGACTATATAAAAATACCAGGAGGCATTCCGCCCAGGGCCGCCCTGGGCTATAGCTTTGTGCCCCTTTTCCGAATTTTCGACTATTTTGGTTTTCTGGATGAAGGAGAAGAGGCCCTTTCTGAAACGGAGCTTTTTTTGAGCCAGCAGGGAGAGTTGTTGTCAGATATCTCGGATAATGAAGCATTGTCTCTGGCAGGGGAACTTCAGGATACCCTGCCAATTATCTATTCGGATAGCACTGTGATGAAGCCGGTTAACCAGAGATGGAGAAACCAGTTTGAGGAGAATGCCAAAACGCTTTCTTACGGGAATGTACTCCCGGAAATGACTCATAACGAGATTGTCGGCTGGGAACAGATCGTCCACCTTACCGGGCGGCTTTCCGTGATCATGCTGTTTGACAAGGAAGACGATAAGCGGGTTCGCAAGCGCATGCGTATTGTGAAAGACCTGATTGAAGACCAGGTTGCTTCCATCCATGTATTATCTACGAGGGGCGATAGCAGGCTGACCAGGATGTTTTCAATTATACAAATGGCTGACTGGGCCAGCTTTTACCTTGCCATAATAAATAAGGTAGATCCCACTCCCATTGCCAAAATTGACCTGCTGAAGAGCCGTCTTGCTGAAGAGTGAAGAGATTTCCACAAATTTCCATCGAATGGGTCACATTGATTGCATTTAATAGTCCCCATTTATTTTCATCCACCTGTAACCTGTAATCCGGTATCATCTTGTTTGAGGTGAACACTTTTAAGAAAGCATTAACCACGCAGTGGCTGGGTCATAATGTGCTCTATTTCGAAGAGCTTGAATCGACCAATAGCTATCTTAAAAAGTTACCCGAAGGGGAGATAAGTCATGGCTTGCTTTGCCTGGTTGATCGTCAAACAAGGGGAAGGGGGCAGTATGAAAAGAGCTGGGATTCTCAGCCCGAAAAAAACCTGACCTTCACTATCGCCTTAAAACCAAAAGAGAATGGCCGTTTTCATATATTCACCCTGGTTTGTGCCAAGGCAATCATTGATGAACTTGAGGATGAATACGGATTGACTCCCTATATAAGGTGGCCCAATGACATTTGTGTGGGTGATAAAAAAATTGCCGGTTTACTAACAGAATCAACATTTAGTGGAAATAAGATTGACCGGCTGCTGGTCGGTATTGGGCTGAATGTCAACCAGGAACACTTTCCTGAGAACCTGCAGGATATTGCGGGGTCTCTGAAACTCCTTACCGGCTATGAGCTGTCACGAGAGCAGTTGCTGGCAAGCTTGCTGTCGCGCATTGAATACGGATATGGCAGGTGGCATAAACGAGACATGACCCTTTTGAAGGAGATAAATCAGAAAATTGAAGGTTACGGACAATGGGTTACGCTTAAGATCGGCAATGAAATACGTAAAGAACCGGCCAAGCTACTGGGTATTAACGAAAGGGGACAAATGGCAGTTATTAATCCCGAAGGTGAAATAGAGACATTTTCCTATGAGCAAATCCGCATTATTGCAGATTGAAAAAGAGGTCAGGCGGCTGCTTCGGGAAAACTTCGGGGCAAGGTCACCCCGTTTCATCATCGCTGTAAGCGGCGGGCCTGATTCCATGGCACTTCTGTATCTATTTCGGAGGCTGAAGGTGGATGCCCTGGTCGCTCACATCAATTATGGAAAAAGGGGAGAGGCTTCCGACAAGGATGCCGAATTGGTAGAGCAGATGGCCTATGAATGGGGCTTTGATTGCCATTCGGTCAAGGTAGATCCCGAAGAGGCAGGGAATCGGAATTTTCAACAGTGGGCCCGTAAGATACGCTATGAGGTATTCCGATCTTTGGCGAATGAATATGAAGCGGACGGAATCGCTCTTGCCCATAACGAGGACGACCAGGTTGAGACGATCCTGCAGAAGCTATTTCGAGGTGCCGGGCTGGAAAGCTGGTCGGCTATGGACATTTGGAATGGCGAACTTTTTCGGCCGCTGCTGCAGACCGGAAGAGCAGAAATTATTTCCTATTGCGAGCAGCGGGCCATTCCTTACCGGATAGATGAAAGCAACCTGGAATCGGGTTTTGCCAGAAATTTCCTGAGGAATGAGTGGCTGGAGCGGCTCGAGGAGCATTTTCCCGGATGGAAAGAGAACGTTAAGCGACTGCCCGGGCAGGCTGAAACCTTTTCGTCTGCACTTGCCTGGATCTCAGGCCGTATCACCGACAATATGGATCGCCTGGACAGGGAACAGTTTCTTTCCCTGGAGCCTGAACTCGCCCGTGCCCTGATGCTGAAAAAACTTAAAAAGATCGACCCTGATATTGAATTGAACAGAGAGGCACTTAAAGAGATCGACAAACTGAAGGAGCTTCAAACCGGGAAGTCGATTCAGCTTACGGAATCCTATGAGGTGCTCAGGGACCGGGACCGGTTTAAAATCGTTTACGATCGACCCGATGCACTGAAACTGCTGGAACTCAAAAAAGATGAACTGCAAAGAAAGCCTTTCAGTTTAAATAATCTTGTATTTGAAATAGATGACTGTGAGGAACCGGAGTTTGGAAAAGCTTTGTACCTGGATGCCGAAAAGCTTGAGTGGCCGCTGACCCTGCGCAACTGGAAGCCGGGAGACGCCTTTCAGCCGCTGGGAATGGAGGGACACCAAAAGGTATCCGATCATCTTACCAACAGGAAAGTAAGTGCCGCAGAAAAAAAATCAGCTTTGGTGGTAGTCTCTTTTGATGAAACCATTTGTGCCGTTATCTTTCCGCCAATTGAAAATCGAAGGCCGCCCGGCACTATTGCCGAATCCGTGAAGCGTGATAGCACAACCGGCCGTTGCCTAATTATTAAATAGAAATTCAGAATGTCATTTTATAGTCCTGAAACCGTTCAGTGCAACGGAGAAACCTTTAGTGAATATATTACCCGAGAAGAACTTGACGCACGCGTGGCGGAATTAGGCGAGCAGATCAATCGGGACTATAAAGGGAAACGCCCCATATTTGTCGGGGTTCTGAATGGAGCTTATATCTTTTTATCAGATCTTATGCGTCATGTGCAGGAACCCTGCGAGGTGGACTTTCTGAAGCTAAGCAGCTATGGCGATGAAAAAGTCTCATCCGGACAGGTTACGGATCTCAAGGATATTGATGCCGATATCGAAGGAAGGCATGTAATTTTGGTGGAAGATATTGTTGATACGGGATTGTCTATGAAATATCTCATCAACAAACTCCAAAAGAAGAACCCGGAATCTATTGCTACAGTCACTCTTTTGCATAAAAAGGAGGCCACGCACCATGATGTGGAATTAGACTATGTGGGCTTTGTAATTCCTAAACTCTTCGTGCTTGGGTACGGCCTCGACTTCGCCCAGGAAGGACGGAACCTATCTCAAATTTATATACTGGAAGAGAAGTAGTGCACGGCACAAAAGTGCGGAACAGTATTATCGCCGGACTGAGTAAACAGAATCTGTGTAATTTATTTTATTCATCTTTGCCGTGTCATTAATTATTTTAAAAAGGAATTGATATCAAATTTTAGCGGACTTATATTAGGCGTCTTCCTTGGAGAGGTGGCTGAGCGGTCGAAAGCGCTCCCCTGCTAAGGGAGTATACCCTTAACAGGGTATCGAGGGTTCGAATCCCTCCCTCTCCGCTCTATATTTATACCTTTCAACATGTGTTCCCTTGCACTTTTCTGCATGGTCTCGCTTTCACAGGGGGATGAGAAGCCTGCCCCGCTT
>DATFJD010000033.1:0-2478 GCA_035269475.1 Halalkalibaculum sp. | reverse complement strand
TCAAACAAAATTTATACAAAGATTTAAGGATTAATAAATCACTTTTTTGGCTTCAATATTTTAACCTTGGAGTATAATCAATTTACGGTGTTTAATTAATTGATAAATTTGTATCCTTTCTGATTAATCGGGATGACTAGTTTTAAAGAAAGAAGCAGATAAAATGCAGAATCAGATTCTTGTTATAGTTCCGACCTATAACGAGGCACATAATATTCCAAAGATCATTGAGTCCGTACTAAACCTTGACGAACCGACACACCTGCTGGTTGTGGATGACGGTTCTCCGGACGGTACGGGCGATATAGTCGAAGAGTTGATACCATCTTACGAAGGAAGGCTCCACCTGATCAGGAGGTCGGGCAAACTCGGACTGGGCACGGCCTATGTTAGAGGGTTCAAGTACGCCCTGGAGAACGGCTATACGTATGTCTGCGAGATGGATGCTGATTTTTCCCATAACCCCCGGGATATCCCATCCCTGGTGGAAGAAGTGCGAAGCGGCAATGCGGATGTTGCAATCGGCTCACGCTACTCCAACGGTATCAGTATAATAAACTGGCCATTGAGCAGGCTGATACTTTCCTATGGGGCCAACTTATATGCACGGCTCATCACAGGATTGCCTGTAAAAGACACAACGGCGGGATTTAAGTGCATCCACAGAAAAGTTTTAGATGCCATCTCGGTTGAGGGAATTCGTTCTAATGGGTACGCTTTTCAAATTGAATTGCATTTTAGGGCATGGAAAGCAGGTTTCAGGCTCAAGGAGGTTTCTATTATCTTTCGGGAAAGGCAAGAGGGCATTTCAAAAATGTCTAAAAAGATTGTTTGGGAAGCTATATGGAGGGTGTGGTTCCTTAAATTTCAGAGCCTATTTGGGAAGCTGTAGTTTATGTCTATTCGCTATTCACTTGACGCCAAGCGCATAGCGAAATATTATAAAAACCTTAAAGTATCCCTCTTAGTTTGTATATTTGAAATCAATTTGCAGAAACAGAAGAATTTTTATTTATGCAATACTTAGAATTTGAACAGCCGATAGCTGATCTGGAGCAAAAAATTAAAGAGCTGAGTGAGCTTTCCATTGCCGATGATGAAGTGCTGACGCCTGAAATAAAGCGTCTTAAAAAAAGGGTCGAAGAGCTCAGGGAATCTATTTTTACCAATCTTACCCGGTGGCAGCGGGTTCAGCTGGCCCGGCATCCCGACCGTCCCTACACGCTCGATTATATTTATAAAATCACTGAGAATTTCGTGGAGCTGCATGGAGACCGCTACCACAGCGATGACAAAGCAATTGTCGGAGGCCTGGCTACTATTGACGGCCACTCGGTCATGATTATGGGGCACCAAAAGGGCAGGGACACCAAGAGCAGGCAGTACCGCAACTTTGGAATGGCCAATCCTGAGGGATATCGAAAAGCATACCGCCTGATGAAGCTTGCCGAAAAGTTTGATGTTCCGATAGTTACCCTTCTGGATACTCCGGGCGCCTATCCCGGTCTGGAAGCGGAAGAGCGCGGCCAGGCAGAAGCCATCGCCAAGAATCTGAAGATGATGGCAATGCTGAAGGTTCCTTTGGTAAGTGTTGTAATCGGAGAGGGAGCCAGCGGCGGTGCAATCGGCATCGGCATGGGTAATGAAGTATTTATGATGGAGAATACCTGGTATTCGGTCATCTCGCCGGAGTCGTGTTCTTCTATCCTTTGGAAAACCTGGGACTATAAAGAACAGGCCGCGGCAGTACTGAAGCTGACGGCTGAAGATCTTAAAGAGCTCAAGATAATCGACGGCATCATAAAAGAGCCATTGGGAGGAGCCCATCGTGACCCGGATAAATCAGCCAAAGCAGTTAAAAAACAAATACTGGATTCTTTGAAACGCCTGAAGAAACAGAAACCTGAAAAGCTGGTTGAAAACAGGATCGAAAAGTACTCTGCAATGGGTGAGTGGGCTAAAGCTTCGAAGCCTAAAGCCAAGGCCAAAACCTCAAAAAAATAGATTATTGTTTCCCGGAAGCGAGCCCATTTATACTTATTCGCATAAACTTCGGAGCCGTTACGGTGAAACGGACCAGATGGGTTATGTCTATTACGGCAGGTATCTTGAGTATTTTGAGGTAGCCCGAACAGAAATGATTCGTTCACTGGGCATGCCCTACACGGCCCTCGAAGAGCAGGGAGTGATGCTTCCTGTCGTGCGAACCGAGATAGATTACAAGGCACCTATCTACTATGATGAACTGATGGATATCAAAGTGCATCTTTTTTCTATACCGACCGTGAAACTTGAAACCTACTATGAAATATTTACCGAACGGTCTGTAAACCCTCATGCTGTGGGGAAAGTAACGCTCTGTTTTATGAAAGAAGAAAACCGTAAACCCTGCCGGGCTCCCGAGAACTTTCTGGATAGCTTATCCCAGTTGCAGAATTAGCAGACTATGTGGGCGAATTTAAATCAGAAAAAATTATA